>JAGDBW010000052.1 GCA_017958845.1 Clostridia bacterium
CAGCGCATAGGTATAAAAGACGCACACCACCATCGCCGTCGTCATATTGATCAGCGACAGCCCGTAAGCAAAGATCTGAAAGATCGACGCGATCGTGGGCAGGGCGATGCTGACGATCATCGAGCGGGCCAGCCGGCGGTTGATGCGCTTCCCGTACCGAAAGATCGACCACTCCTGAAAGATCACGATCAACAGCGGGACCACATAACAGACGGCGTTCCACGGCGCTCTGTGATAGTTGTTCGTCTCATCAAAGGTATAGTAGAGCCCGGACTGCAGCGCATAGATGAGCATCGCCGCACCGCCAAAGAACAGCGAGTCCGCGATCACCAGCTGGATCGGCGGCCCCGGGAGTTTCGCCTCGTTCTTATACACGTCGCTGAGAAAGCGCGTCACAAAAAAGGGGATCAACAGCGACAAAAAATAGACCATCCCGTTGGAGATCCTGACCATATAATAGCCGGTCGCGCTCGCGTCCCCCTTGTAAATATATGCAAAACGGTCAAAGAAGAGCAGCAACATGGCCGAGATCTCCATGCAGGCCAGGATCGCCCTCGTCTTGCGCGGCAGCGATCGCGTGATCAGCGTCATCACAGCCAGGATCCCGCACATCCCGCACACAAACAGCATCATGTCCGGCTGATGCGCTTTCACATAGTCCATCCCGTTTTCCTTTCCGACAGCGTCTGTCGATCGGGTGTTTCCACTCGGGCGTCTTCATGTACGCATATATATACATTGTACATCTTTGTGTCCGTGATTGCAAGTGATAGCTGCCACAATTCTTGTTGAAAAAACACATCTTTCTTGTCGTCTCTGCCCAAACCCCCGTCCGCTCCCGCCCGCCGCCGGCGTGTGTGCGTTCTTTTTTGCATCTCCTTTACATGTCGAAAGATTTGTGTTATAGTAAAAGTATCATCCAGCCATCACACAGGACAGCCGGACGCCCCGCCCGGGAGCCGCCCGACCGTCGGGAGGAGACAACATGAAATCCGCCACCCAATCCGTCAAACGCAGCCGTATGTCGACCGTCGAGATCATCTTCAGATATGTGCTGCTCGCTCTGGCCGTCGCCTACTGGGTCATCCTGCTCTTCGGCCGCTACTTCCTCGACCGCGGCGCCCTCTTCTACCGCAGCGTCGACCTCTTTTCCGGCGCCGGCAATCCCAACCGCGCCCTGCGGATCCTCAGCTACGTCTTTTTCATCATCAGCATCAGCCGCGGCGTGCGCTTCGTACTCAAACGGGGCGGCCGCCTGCTCAAAAAAGGCCGGGCCATCATCGACATCTTCTGCAGCCTCATCAAGTACACCGCCGCCATCATCCTGATCTTTCTGGCGCTGCGCTCCTTCGGTGTGGATACCACGGCGCTCCTCGCCGGCATCGGGATCCTCGGTCTGGTCGTCGGTCTCGGCGCTCAGCCGCTCATCACCGATATCATCGCGGGGCTGTTTATCGTCTTTGAAAACGTATTCGAAGTCGGCGACATCATCGTCGTCGACGGCTTCCGCGGCACCGTGCGGGAGATCGGCATCCGCGCCACCCAGATCGAGGACGCGGGCGGAAACATCAAAGTCATCAACAACTCCGACCTGCGCACGCTCATCAACATGACCGAAAATCTCTCCATCGCCTGCTGCGAGATGAGCATCGAATACGGCGAGTCGCTCGAGCGCGTCGAGTCGGTACTCAAAGACAACCTCGAAGCCGTCAAAGAGGCCATCCCCGAGATCGTCGAAGGCCCGTACTACAAGGGCGTGTCGGAGCTCTCCGACTCGGCCGTCATACTCAAGTTCATCGCCAAGTGCGAAGAGGGCTCCAAGTACCAGGTCGAGCGCGATCTCAACCGACAGTTCAAGCTGCTCTTTGACCGCCACAACATCAACATCCCGTTCCGTCAGGTCGTCGTCCACGAGCCGACGTCGTTCGAGAGCGCGAGCAAATCCGAGCAGAAAGCCGCCGACGTCTTTGTCACCGAACAGCGCGAACTGAGCAAAAACATACCCGACGCCGAGCGCCCCTCGGGGAGTTGATCCATGTCCAGAATCGACGAATACAATCGCCCCTATCTGACCAACCCGGAGGGGGACCTGCGCGGCATGGACGCACTCCGACGCGACGCCTACGCCGCCGAGGTACAGCGGGACGTGGCAGAGTTGCCGCAGGCCCGCGTCGCCGAAGTCGGCGCGCGCCCGGTCGAGTATCCCGAGGAGCGTGAGCCCAAGCTCGTGCTCCGCTCGGCCCGCGCCGCCTCCGCGCCCGTCTCCGTCACCGCCGCCGCAGCCGGCACTCCGCTCGGCCTGACGCTGAGCGCCGTCGCCACGACCACGGCGGCCGTGACCCTGATCGTGGTGTTCGTGGTGCTGGCGCAGACGGCGTCGCTCGTCACCGTCTCGCTTTTCATGGCGGACGAGACCACCTTTGTGTTCGAGGTCGTCGCCACTCTGCCGGACGACGGGTACTGTGTGGCCCGCCTCCAAGGCGAAAACTACCTCTCCGAGCAGCGCGTCGACGGCGCGCCCTTCCTCTTATTCTATGATCTGCTGCCGGACACGGAGTATACCCTCACCGTCACCGACCCGACGAGCGGCGAAGAATACTATTCCGGCAGCTACCGCACCCCGCTCGAGGCGACGCATATCGCCTCGCTCGAGGCGTTCTATGAGGCGCGGGACGACGCCGATCCCTCCGTGTTCCTCTATCTCTTCGTCGACCCGGAGGTCGAGGCGCCGTTCGTGACGGTCGCGCTGATCGACAGACAGCGAGACACCCTCTTCGTCACCGACGATCCTCTCTCGGAGCAGATGGACTATCGCGTCTCCGTTCCCGGTCCCGGCGACTACTACGCCTACGTGCGTATCAACCAGCAGATCGTCGCCTTTGCGCACATACCCCCGCCTCCGGAGCCCGTCGAGCCGACCTTCTCGGCCTCCCTCTTCTTTGCCGACGACGTCTCCCTCGTCTATTCCGTCAGCGCCGATCTGTCCGCGGACAGCCGCTACACGGCCTATCTGACGGGCGACGACTTTGCGGGGGCCGAGCAGATCATCGACGGCGCGCCGTTCTTGATCTTCCGTGATCTGACGCCCGACACGACCTATCGGCTGACCGTGGTCGATCCCGTCGGCGGCGTCACCCTCTGCGACGCGGAGAGCCGCACCGCCGCCGAGGGCGAACACACGGTCTTTCTCAGCGTCCTCTATGAGGACACGGCCGATCTCCCGTCCACCGTGCTCCTCTATCCCTACTACAGAGAAGAACAAGGACAGGAGCCCGACGCGACCCCGATGACCGTCTGTCTGCTCGACCGCTACGGCGTCACCCTGCTCTCCGAGGACTTTGCTCTCGAGGGACAGCAAGAACCCTTCCGCGTCTCCGTTTCCGCCCCCGACGACTACTACGCCTTCCTGCGTATCGACGGTGAGGTCGTCGCTTTCGCCCACCTCACGCCGGACACGGAGCCCGAGCCCGACTACACGGCCTCGCTCTTCTACGTCGACGAGGGCAGCGCCGTCTTCTCGCTGAGCCCCGACCTGATGGCGGGCGACGGCTATATCGCTTACCTGACCGACGGTGAGGACGACACCCGCGAGCAGATCCTCGACGGCCTGCCGTTCGTCGAGTTTACGGATCTGATGCCCGACGTCGCGTACGAGCTGACCGTCGTCGACCCGACCGACGGCAGCGTCCTCTGCCGCGCGAGCTGCCTGCTCCCGCTCGAAGTCGACCGCACGATCGGCCTGGAGGCCTTCTATGACGTCGAGCGCTACGGCGTTCCCACCGTGATCGTCTACCCCTATCTGCGGGGAGACGTCGATGCGTCGTATATGACGCTCAACCTCGTCGACAGCAACGGCGCGACCCTTTACAACGAGGACGTGCCTCTCCTGGCCGACCAGAGCGACCATCCCGTCACCGTCTCCGGTCCCGACGACTACTTTGCCTGGATCGAGGTCGAGGGAGAGATCGTCGCCTTTGTCCATCTTATGCCCGAAGAGGAGCCCATCGACCCGCAGACGTCCCTTTCGGCCCAGCTCTTCTACGCCGACGATATGACCGCGGTCTTCTCGGTCGCGGGCGATCTGCCCGATGACGGCGGCGTCTACGTGGCCCGTCTGACCGACGGCGCGGACGATACGCGCGAGCAGGCGTTCGACGGCGCGCCCTTCGTCTTCTTCTCCGACCTGATACTCGATACTCAATACCTGTTTACCGTCGTCGAGACGACGAGCGGCGAGACGATCTGCAGCGCCTACGGCAGCACGACGCAGGAGACGTCCCGTATCTTCGGGGTCGAAGCGTCCTACGAAGACACCGCCGACACCGACGGCCCCACCGTCTATCTCTCCCCCTACTGCGAAGACCCCGAAGACCTCGAGGAGACGATCATGACCGTCGTGCTGACGGATCGCGGCGGCAACACCCTGCTCGCGCAGGACGTCGACGTCGTCGAGCCCGACTATATCGAGGTGCCCGTCGACGGCCCCGGCGACTTCTACGTCACCCTCTACTACCGCGGCGACGTCGTCAGCTTCGTGTATATCCCGGCGTCCGACGATCCCACCGGCGGCGGAGGCACGAGCGGCAGCGGCGGCTGATCCGCACATCCCCCGCCGCGCTTTCCCCCGCGTTCCGAGAGCGGTCGAAGCCCTATCGGTGACGCCCGCTCGAGCCGCACAGCCCATAGCTCCCGCGGCACGCGAGAGGGCGGGGAACATCCGCCCGGACGATCCCCGCCCAACCCCGTCGCCCGCTCGGGCCGCACAGCGTCTCTCCCCCTCTGCCGGCCGCGGCAGACCGCCGCCCGCTTTCCGCTTTTGCCGCCCGTCGCTTTCGCGCACGGAGGGCCGAAAGCCGCCCGACCGAAAAACCACACTCATAGAAAAGAGAAAACCATGCAAGAAAAGATCAAACAGTACAAGGCCCGCCTCGCCCGTCTCCACGCCTACAGCCACGCCCTCGGCGTGATGAGCTACGACCGCGAGACCGTCATGCCCAAAGGCGCGGTCGACGACTTTGCCGACACCGTCACGCTCCTCTCCGAGGAACTCTACAAGATGCAGACCGACCCCGCCCTGCGGCAGCTCCTCTCCGACCTTTCGGCCGCCTCGGATCAGCTCGACCCCATCACCAAAAGGGAAGTGGAAGAGCACCTGCGCTCCGTCGCCCGCATCGAGTGCATCCCCCTCGAGGAGTACCTGGACTACCAGCGCGTGCAGTCCCGCGCCGTCTCGGTCTGGCAGGAGGCCAAACACAACAGCGACTTTGCCTCCTTCGCCCCCTATCTGGAAAAGTTGGTCGACTACACCCGCCGCTTCGCCCTCCTCTACGCACCCGACAAAGACCCCTACGAGACCCTGCTCGACCAGTACGAAAAAGACCTGACCAAGGCGACCCTCGACGACTTCTTCGACCGTCTGCGCGCGGCTTTCCGCCCCCTGATCAAAAAGACCTCCGCGGCCCGCGACCGCATCGACGACGCCTTTCTCGGCCGCGCCTATCCGATCGACGCTCAGCGAAAGCTCTCGGAGGAGATCATGCGCGTCATGGGTCTGGATCGCACCTACTGCGTCATCGGCGAGGTCGAGCACCCCTTCACCACCCATTTCAACAAGCACGACGTCCGCATCACCACCCACTACTACGAGGACGCCGTCGCCTCCTCCTTCTACTCGGTCGTCCACGAAGGCGGCCACGCCCTCTACGAGCTCCACACCGGCGACGACCTGATCGGCTCGCCGTTGGCGGAAGGCGTGAGCATGGGCATCCACGAATCCCAATCCCGCCTGTATGAGAACGTCATCGGCCGCAGTTTCGGCTTTGTCAGCCGGATCTTCCCGACCATGAAAGAGCTGTTTCCGACCCAGCTCTCCTCCGTCACCGCCGCCGACTTCTGGCGCGCGGTCAACAAGAGCGTCCCCTCGCTCATCCGCACCGAGGCGGACGAGCTGACCTATCCCTTTCACGTCATGATCCGCTACCAACTCGAAAAGCGCCTCATCGCCGGCACCCTCTCTGTCTCCGATCTGCCCGCCGAGTGGAACCGCCTCTATCGCGAGGAGCTGGGCGTGGAGGTACCGGACGACGCGCACGGGGTCTTGCAGGACAGCCACTGGTCGGGCGGCGCTTTCGGCTACTTTCCGAGCTACGCCGTCGGCTCCGCCTACGCGTCGCAGTTCGTGGCGGCCATGCGGGGCGCCTTCGACTTTGACGCCGCGGTCGCCGCGGGCGACCTCGCCCCCGTCAACCGGTGGCTCGAGGAGCACGTCTGGCGCTACGGCTCCCTCCGCGACCCCGCCCGCCTGATCCTCGACGCCTGCGGCGAGCCATTCGACCCCCGCTTCTACATCGACTACATCACCTCCAAGATCAACGAAATCTACGGTTTTTGACCAAAACCCCAACCAAACACCGAACAAAAAAGCCGGTCCCCCGGCTTTTTTGTTCGGTCAATCTCGCTCATCGGTTTTTTTGGACGAGTCGCTTGTGCGTCCGCTCCCGGCGTTCTTTCTGCGCCGTCTGACGCACTCGGTGAGCAGGTATTCGATCTGCCCGTTGACAGAGCGAAAATCGTCCGCCGCCCACGCCGCCAGATCCTCATAGAGTGCGGCGGAGAGCCGCAGCGGGATCTGTTTTTTCTCCGTGTCGGACATCAGTACAAGCTCCCGGAGTTCACCACCGGCTGAGCGTCACGGTTGCCGCACAGGACCACCAGCAGATTGGACACCATCGCGGCCTTGCGCTCTTCGTCCAGCACGATCGTCCCTTTTTGGCTCAGGCGATCCAGCGCCATCTCCACCATCCCCACGGCGCCGTCCACGATCATCTTGCGCGCGTCGATGATGGCCGAGGCCTGCTGACGCTGCAGCATCACGGCGGCGATCTCCGGCGCGTAGGCCAGATAGGTGATGCGCGCCTCGATGATGGAGAGACCCGCCTCGTTGACCTTCTGCTGGATCTCGTCGCGGATGCGCGCGGCCACCACTTCGCTCGAGCCGCGCAGGCTGCCTTCGTCGGCCAGACCGTCGCCGGTCGTGTCCACGTTGGGCGCCACGTCGTAAGGATAGATGCGCACGATGTTGCGCAGGGCGCTGTCACATTGCAGCGAGAGATACTCTTTGTAGTTGTCCACGTTAAAGACCGCCTTGGCCGTGTCCTCCACCCGCCACATGACGGCGATGCCGATCTCCACGGGGTTGCCCAGACAGTCGTTGATCTTTTGCCGATTGTTGTTGAGCGTCATGATCTTGAGCGAGATCTTGTTGCTTTGTATTTCGGTTTTCTGGTTCGACGAGGTGTTGCCCTGCGCGCCGCCCTCGGCGCTCGAGACGTCGCCCGACTGGTTGAGCTTGGTCTTGGCGGCCGGGTTGACAGAGGTGCAGAAAGGATTGACAAAATAAAAGCCCTCGCCCTTGAGCGTCCCCGCGTATTTGCCAAACAGGGTCAGCACCAGCGCTTCCTGGGGTTTGAGGATCTTGAGGCCCGGCACGCACACCCAGCCGGCCACGAGCACGATCGCGCAGACGATAAACAGCGCGGGGTAGGCGAGGTCCTCTCCTTCGCCTTTCCCCACACAAAAGATCATCCCGGCAAAGGCCGCGATCTCAACGACGATCAGGAGCAACAGCACGAGCATCCCGCACCGGCGGTTTTTGAGTACTTTTTCTTGCATAACAAACCCTCCAAAAGATATGTATTTGATATCATTATCATATCACACCGCAACCGCCGTGTCAATCCCGTACGAGAAAAAAAGAAAAAAGTTCTCCTCCGCCCAAGCTCTGCCAAAAAAACGGACAAAACCCGCCAAAAAAGCAAAAAAAAACGATCGCCTTTCGCGATTGCCCCTCATTTGCCGCTTGTTCTTTTTGTCCGCGCGCGCTATAATAAAAAAAGGAGGAGCTGCGCGCTCCCCGCGACACCCATCAAAAAGGAGAAAACCATGAAGACCGCCTATTTCGCGGGTGGATGCTTTTGGTGCATCGCGTCCGTTTTTGAGACGACGCCCGGCGTGCTGGACGTGATCAGCGGCTACAGCGGCGGCGACGAGGCCGCCCCCTCCTACCTCGACGTCAAAGCGCAAAAGACCGGCCACCGCGAGACGATCCGGATCGACTACGACGAGACCGTCGTCGGCTATGCCGATCTGCTCCGCGTCTTTCTCGACAACGTCGACCCCGCCGACCCCGACGGGCAGTACGTCGACCGCGGCCGCTCCTACACCCTCGCCGTCTACTACGAGACCCCGGAGGAGCGCGAGACCGCCGAGGCGGCGCTGGAAGCGCTTCGCCTCGCCACGGGCGGGCCGGTATATATCGCGCTCGAGCGTTTCCGCTCCTTCTATCGCGCGGAGGAATACCACCAGCACTACGCTCTCCGCCACCCCGCCGAATTTGCCGAAGAAATGGCAAAGTCCGGCCGCCAAAAGAGTCAAACGCCCACCTGATCGCCCAAACCCCCGCCCAAAAGCCAAAAACAGCGGAGCACCCCCTCCGCCCGCGGCCCGTATAAAGCCAAAAAAGGAAACCCCCGAAAGGCCCCCCACATGATCGAACTGCACCCCGTCGCCGTCTACCGCTGCGACCTCCCCGAAAAGTTCGGCCTCCCCCGTCAGAGCGGTCTGGTCGATCTGCCGGGGCGCGTCGAGTTTCTGCCCGCCTACCGCGATCCCGCCGCTATCCGGGGGATCGAGGGCTTTTCGCACTTGTGGCTCCTCTGGCTCTTCTCGCACAATCGCGCGGAGAGCGACTCGCTGACGGTGCGTCCGCCCCGCCTGGGCGGAAACGAGCGCCGGGGCGTCTTTGCCACCCGCTCCCCCTACCGCCCCAATCCCATCGGGCTTTCCTCCGTGCGGCTGGTCGGGGTAGAGCAGGACCCGCGCCTCGGCCCCGTCCTCCTCGTGCGCGGCGGCGACCTCGTCAGCGGCACGCCCATCCTGGACGTCAAGCCCTATCTGCCTTTCACCGACGCGCACCCCGACGCGACCGCCGGTTTTGCCGGGCGTCCGGAGACGCTCTGTGCCGTCGAGCTCCCGCCCGAGGCGCGCACGCTCCTCTCGCCCGACAGGCAGGCGCAGCTCGTTTCGCTGCTCTCCCACGACCCCCGCCCCGCCTACCAGGACGACCCGACCCGCGTCTACGGCCTGACCTACGCGGACTTTGACGTGCGCTTTTCGATCGAGGACGGCACGCTGCGCGTCCTGTCGATCCTCCCGTCGTCCCGGGACCGCGCGGAAAATTGACGACCCAAACGGGGGGGCGGATCTCCGGCCCCTCTGTCCCAAATAACAAAAAAACCACCCGGAGGACGGGTGGTTTTTCTGTTCCGACAGCCGCCGGTCTACGACAGCTCCATCGTATCGCGCACGTTGTCGCGCAGCCCGCCGATCACGGTCAGGGCATACACCAGCCATACCAGCGAAAAGCACAGCGGCACCAGCCAGAACCAGCCCCACTTCGGCACCGTCGCGACAAAGACTCGATAGGCCTGCGGCACGTTTGCGCCGGTGTTGACGATCATCTTCATCTCCGACTGCGTGGAGAGCAAAACACCGGCAAACGTCAGCAGCGCCTGCAGCACCCCCACCGTCGCAAAGCCGACCAGCCGCCGTCTGATCGTGCGGGGGAGCGGCGCGTCGGCCGGCTGATCGTGCGGCATCGAGGGATCCCCGCGCCCAAAGGAGCGCCACGCCTGCGCCAAAACGGGCGCCAGCGAGAGCACCGCCGCGATGAGCAGCGCCGCCTCGACAGCCGAGACGATCTCAAAGGCCAAAAACAGTCGGATCCCCGCCTCCGGGACGGCCCTGCCGTGGACGGCGTAGCGCTCGACCCACACCACCTTCATCACGTAGGCCGCGAACGAGACGGCCCCATAGACGGAAAAGAGCGGGATCGCAATTTTCGCCTTTTTGCAAAAGGGCAGCAGCAGCCGCAGCCCGACCACAAACATCACGGCGGAGAGGACGTCCGGCAGCATGTTGACGTCGTCAAAGACCAGGTCGATCCCGCAGCCCACCCCCACGGTCAAAACGGTCAGCGCGGCCGCCACGCGGCCGAGTCGGCGGCGCGTCGCCAGCACGTCGGCTTTGGCCAGGAGATGCTCGCGGAGCAGTCGGTCCATCCCGCCGTCACGGGCGAGATATCTGAGCCACCGGATCAGGATCGACGCCCAGCTGATCCCGAGGATCAGCACGATCATCGCCCCTGCCAAAAGCAGGAGCGGATAGAGCGAAGACGCCACCACACGACCGCCGGTCATGACGGCGTCGGGGCTGTATTGCCGCACCGACGCGAGAGAAAACTCGGGCAGGGTGCCCATGATCCCCTTGATGAGGAGAAAGATCAGCGTCACCCGCGTGACCCCTTCGGCCGTGAGAGAGCCGAGATTTTTGGGCGTTTTCAGCACACATTCACAGTCAAATCGCGTCCCGAGATAAAAAACCCCCTCAAAAAAAGCCGAAACGGCGGGGATAAGAAACACCAATTCCACAAACGCATACGAGAGCGTAAAGACGGGGATGATGGACTTTTGCGAGTAGTCGCGGCTCCAGATCGACAGCATGAGCAGCGCCGCCGGGATCTTGGAGAGCGAGATCCACATCACCTTAAAAAAGCCGCTCCTCGCCTCCGAAAAATACGGAAAGGCCACCTCCGCGTCCGAGAGCGACAGCGCCAAAAACAGATAGCCAAAGAAATCCGGGAGCGGATCGATGAGGTTGACGTTCGGATTGCAAAGAAAGATGATCGCGGCGATCATCAGACCAAAGCGAAAACGCGGTCGGTTGTCTTTCACAAAAAACGCCCTCCTTGCCGTTGATCCCCGGGTTGTCCGTCCTGCGGGGGCGCGAGCGAACGCCACGCGTCAAAAAAGAACCAGAGATTCAAGAGATACACCATCACGCCGATCAGCAGGATCGCCGCCGTCAAAACCACCCAAAAGGCAGAACCAGACACGTCGACAAATTCCAGAGCCGCCGCCGGCAGATAGTAGAGGACCGAAAAGATCCGGCCCCGCAGGGCTCCCGCCAGCACCGTTTTTTTCGCTTGCACACGCGCGAGCGCGGCGATGCCCGTACAGGCGCAGAGCACGACGCAGAGCAGCGTGAGCTTGGCCGCGGCGCATACCACCGACGTCAAAAAGGGAGGGAAACCCGCCGCCGAGCCGAAAAAGCCGGGGACCTCGCACACCGCCCCCGCAATCCCGACGGCAAAGAGAGCGACCGACGCCCGTTTCATCCACAGAAAGGCGGGATGCTGCGCGCTGAGTTTCGACCCCGCCGCAAAAAAGCAGACCGCCGACCCCGTGTACAAAAAAACGTGAAAAGGGTCGATACAAAAGAGATATGCCACAGCGATCCAGCCGAGTCCCACAGGCGCGTCCTTTCTTTTCGGTGTTTTTGTCTTTTCGTTTACTTGAGCCCGTGACAGTGCTTGTATTTTCGTCCGCTGCCGCAGGGGCAGGGATCGTTGGGCCCGATCTTGCGCGTGACGCGCACGACCGGCTTTCTCGGTCCGTCTCCGCCGGTGTCCGCGGGCTTGATGATCTGCTCGCGGCGGACGGGCTGGGCCTTCGGCACCACGGTCAGCAGCATCCGCACGGTCGAATCGCGGATGTCCTCGATCATGTCGTCAAACATATTGGCCGCCATGATCCGATACTCTGTCACCGGGTCGCGCTGCGCGTAGGTGTTCAGCCCCACGTCGCCTTTGAGCTGTTCCATGGCGTCGATATGATCCATCCACTTGCTGTCCACACAGCGCAGCAGGATGATGCGCTCGACCTCTTTCATGTTTTCGCCGAAGAGCGCGTATTTCTTGTCATAGATCTCAAAGGCCCGCTTGACCAGCATCTCGCACGTCTCGTCCGCGGTGGGGAAGGGAGCGGCCGAAAAGTCGCCCGGGGTCGTCAACACCCCCAGCAGCTCCGAGCGCAGAGCGTCAAAGTCCGACGCCTGCGCGATCTCGGCGGGCAGGCACGCTTTGACCTTCGCCTCCACGGTGTCGCGGATCATCCCCTCCAGTTTCGGGCGCAGATCGACGCCCTCCAGCACCTCGCCGCGCTGCCCGTAGATGAGCAGACGCTGTTTGTTGAGCACGTCATCGTATTCCAGCACCCGTTTGCGGCGCTCAAAGTTGTTGTTCTCGATCCGCTTCTGCGCGGTCTCGATGGAGCCGGAGAGCAGCGTCGCGCGGATCGGCGTATCCTCGTCCAGCCCGAGCCGCGCCACCATACCGGCGAGGCGGTCGGAGCCAAAGAGCCGCATCAGGTCGTCCTCGAGCGACAAAAAGAATTTGGACTCGCCCGGGTCGCCCTGACGGCCGCTTCGTCCGCGCAGCTGGTTGTTGATCCGGCGGCTCTCATGCCGCTCGGTCCCGAGGATAAAGAGTCCGCCGGCCGCCTTGACCTGCTCGGCTTCCGGTTTGATCTCCTGCTTGTAGTTTTCGACCAGACGTCTGAACTCCCGGCGCGCGTCCAGCACCGTCTCGTCGGTGGAGTCGGCCATTCCGATCGCTTCGTTGATGAGTCCCTCGTCCAGCCCGCGTCGTCTCATCTCCGCGCGTGCGAGAAACTCCGGGTTGCCGCCCAGCATGATGTCGGTGCCGCGCCCGGCCATATTGGTCGAGATGGTCACGGCGCCCGCCTTGCCGGCCTGGGCGACGATCTCCGCCTCTTTTTCGTGATGCTTGGCGTTGAGGACCGTGTGTTTGATCCCTTCGCGGCGCAGCAGGGCCGACAGCTCCTCCGAGCGCTCGATGGAGACGGTGCCCACCAGCACCGGCTGGTTCTTTTCGTGGCACTCCTTGATCTGCCGCACGATCGCGCGCAGCTTGCCCGCGCGGGTGCGGTACACCTCGTCGTTGAGGTCGCGGCGGATCATGGGCATATTGGTCGGCACTTCCACCACGTCCAGCCCGTATATCTCCCTAAATTCGCTCTCCTCGGTCATCGCCGTACCGGTCATGCCCGACAGTTTTTTGTAAAGTCTGAAATAATTCTGAAAGGTGATGCTCGCCAGCGTCTTGGTCTCCCGCGCGATCCGGACGTGCTCCTTGGCCTCGATGGCCTGGTGCAGGCCCTCGTTATACCGCCGGCCGGGCATGAGCCGCCCGGTAAAGGCGTCCACGATGATGACCTGCTCGTCCTTGACCACATAGTCCACGTCCCGTTTCATGATCCCGTGCGCGCGGATCGCCTGGTTGATATGATGGTTGATGGTCGCGTTTTCGGGGTCGGCGAGATTGGAAAGACCAAAGAAACGCTCCGCCTTCTCGATGCCGCGCCGCGTCAGCACGGCCGTTCTGGCTTTTTCGTCCACGATATAGTCCGCGTCCACCTCGTCGCTGTCGGCCTTGTCGTCCATCTCCTTGATGACAAAGACGCGCAGCTTTTTGGCCAGCGCTTCGGCCTTGTCATAGAGATCGGTGGATTTCTCGCCGTCGCCGGAGATGATCAGCGGCGTCCGCGCCTCGTCGATGAGGATCGAGTCGACCTCGTCCACGATGGCAAAGGCGTGTCCCCTCTGCACCATGCTCTGGCGGTACACCGCCATATTGTCGCGCAGATAGTCAAAGCCAAATTCGTTGTTGGTCCCGTAGGTGATATCCGCGTCGTAGGCCTCTTTCTTTTCTTCGCTCGTCTGCCCGTGCACCACCAGCCCGGTCTTGAGTCCGAGGTAGGTATACACCCGTCCCATCTCGTCCCGGCCGCAGCGCGCCAGATAGTCGTTGACCGTGACGATATGCACGCCGTTGCCCGTGAGGGCGTTGAGGTAGGCCGGCATCGTCGCCACCAGCGTCTTGCCTTCGCCGGTCTTCATCTCGGCGATCCGCCCCTGATGGAGCAGGATGCCGCCGATGAGCTGGACAAAAAACGGCCGTTTCCCCAGCACCCGGTCGTCGGCCTCCCGCACAGCGGCAAAGGCGTCGGGCAGGATATCCTCGAGCGTCTCGCCGGCGGCCAGCCGCGCTTTGAGCCGCGGGGTGGTCGCCTTCAGCTCTTCGTCGCTCTTGGCGCGGTAGACGTCGGCCAGGTCCTCGATGCGGTCGAGCAGAGGTGTGAGCCGCTTGATCTGCCGCTCACTGTAAGTGCCGAAAATCTTGTTGAGCCATTTGCCCATATCCAACTCCTCAAAAAAAAGAAAGCGTCCCGGTTCCCGCGAGCCGTCGCGCGACCGTCGTCCCGAAAGCCGCCGGGCCGCCTCTCTTCTGTTCATACTTTGTCGGATATATTATAACACAAAAAATCCGTCTGTCTACCCGCCAAATGTAAATTATCCTGCCTTTTTCCATGCCGTTCTGCCCGCTTGCCTCCGCGGAGCAGGGCAGAGCCCCCCGCCGCTTTTTTCGCCTCTCCGTTCTCCCGCCTCTCTCTTCCTTTGCGTC
>JAGDBW010000053.1 GCA_017958845.1 Clostridia bacterium
CTCCCGGATATCGGCCAGCGACAGGCCGTCGCTGTGGAGCAGGGGCTCGCGGTAGCCGGCCGCCTCCCATTTTTGACGGATATAGCGGTCGTTGTCGGTCGGCGCGCGCCACACGGTGGGCCGCACCGGCTCGCGGAGCTGCTCCGCTCCGCCCACCGAGGCGGAGACGAGACAGCCGGTCAGGCGGTCAAAGGCGTATCTCACCTCGCCGACCTCCACGACATAGCGGCCGTCTTTGTCCGAGACGGAGAGGGGATGGGTGCGGCGAGGCAGAGGCGCGACGGCGCGCTCCTCGCAGAGCAGCTGCAGCAGAGCCACCTCGTGCCCGGCGGCCGCCCAGGGGAGATCCTCTTTGGTTTTAAACGACAGGTTGAGCGTCCGTACGCCGACCGAGGCGTCGTCCGCAAAGAGGCGCAGGGTCGCTTTGCCCTGCGGCGGGACGGGCAGCTCCTCCACACGGCCGCGGCGCACCACGCGCCCGTCGGCCTCCAGGGTCCAGTCGAGATACAGATCGTCAAGAGAAGCAAAATAACGGAGACTCTCCACCACCACTTCGCCTTCCCGCTCGCCCGCGCGGGCGGCGACGGGCGCGACGGCGGCCTTCAGTTCCAGCAGGCCCGAGTGCGGCCGGCGGTCGGGCCAGACCAGCCCGTCTACGCAGAAGTTCCCGTCGTGCGGAAAATCGCCAAAGTCGCCGCCGTAGGTATACCGCGGATGCGCGTACTTGTCGTCGCCCACGGCGCAGCTGTGGTCGGTAAATTCCCATACCAGCCCGCCCATCAGGCGATCCTCGGAGCGGAACAGCTCCCAGTAGTCGGCCAGGTCCCCCGGCCCGTTGCCCATCGCGTGACAGTACTCACAGAGCATGATCGGACGGGTGATCCTCGGCTCGGCCAGGCACTTGCGCAGCACGTCCGGCGAGGGGTACATATAGCTCTCCACGTCGAGAAAGTCCCATACGTCCGCGCCTTCTTCTCCGCGCAGGATCCTCTCGCGGGAGCGGGAGGACTCGTCCTCGGCGTGCACAAGGCGATCCGGATCGCGGCGGCGGAAGTATTCGATCTGGCGGCGGTGGTTGACGCCCTCGCCGCTCTCGTTGCCCACGCTCCACATAAAGACCGACACGTGGTTCTTGTCCCGCTCGAGCAGACGCGCCGAGCGGTCGAGATAGGCCGCCTCCCAGGCGGGATCGTCGGTGGTCAGCGCCCAGCAGCCGACGTGGCCGAATTCGTGGGTCTCCAGGTCCGCCTCGTCGACGACCAGCAGACCCAGCTCGTCGCACAGCCCCGTCAGCCGCGGGTCGTTGGGATAGTGGCTGGTGCGCACCGCGTTGACGTTGTGCGCTTTCATGATACACAGATCCCGCAGCATATGTTCGTAGGGCGTCGCGTAGCCGAGCTGCGGGTGGCTGTCGTGGCGGTTGACGCCCTTGATCTTTACCTTTTGTCCGTTGAGATAAAAGACGCCGTCTTTGATATCGGTGCGCTTCAGTCCCACCTTTTCACAAAAGAATTCGTCTCCGCAACGCAGCTCCAGCCGGTACAGCGCCGGGCGCTCGTCCGACCACAGGACGGGGTCGCTCAACTGCGGGAGCGGGATCGTCATCACGGCCGCTGCCGGGCTCTTGCCCTCGCACGCGCACGTCCCGTCCGGGGCAAAAAAGCGCCACTCGACC
>JAGDBW010000054.1 GCA_017958845.1 Clostridia bacterium
GGAGCATATCGGTATAGACGTATGCCTCGTCGGAGACGGGGGCCGTGCCGGCGGTGGCGCCGGTGACGTCGTAGCGCAGGTTGTAGTACCGGACGCCCGCGCCGCTCGCGGACATATCGCGCAGCGGCTCGAACAGGTCCGCGCCGTAGTCGCCCACGCCGTCGCCGTCGCGGTCCACGCTCCACACGGCGTAGAGCTCGATATCCTCACTTTCGAAGGGGATGACGTCGGTGACCAGGTACGGGCGGATCTCTTTCAGATAGGCGTAGCTGTCGATGACCAGAAAGCCGCCGTAGCCCGCCGTGGGGTCGGGGTTGGGATAGCTCCAGCCGACGAACACGGCGTTCTTCGCCCGCAGGATCTCTTCGCGTGCGGAATACTGCATGGGGGCGAGGTAGTTGGTGGCATAGCTCTGGCGGTTGGCCGACGTGGTGGCGTAGTCGTAGGGGTAGAACAGCGGGACGACGAAGGCGATCAGGATCAGCACGGTCACGACGACCAGGCTGACGACCGCCACGGGGTTCTTGAACAGGCGGCGCACGCCGTCACGGAAGAAGCTGGTGCTCTCCCGCATCCGGTCCGCGCTGTATTTTTCGTCGTCGGTGGCTTTCTCGAACTGTTTGAGATCGAGTTGGAGACTCAGGGGGGCTTTTTTCGGAAACTTGTCGCGTTTGTCCATGTTCCGCCCTCCTTATGCCAGATCGACGCGATGGTCGATCACTTTGTAGAGGATATCGCTGATGAGGTTGAGCGTCAGCATCAGCACCGAGAGCAGGACCGTCGTGCCCATGATCATGGTGTAGTCCAGCGCGCGGATGGAGTCGATGAAGTAGCCGCCGATGCCCGGCACGGAAAAGATGCTCTCCACGACGAAGCTGCCCGTCATGATGTAGGCGATCATGGGGCCGGCGTAGGAGACGACCGGGGCCAGCGAATTTTTGAGCGCGTGCTTGAACAGCAGCGACGCGCGGCTCACGCCCTTGGCGCGGGCGGTGCGGATGTAGTCCTGTCCGAGCGCGTCCAGCATGGAGGAGCGGGTCAGACGGGTGATGTAGGCCGTGGGATAGAGCGCCAGCGCAAAAATGGGCAGAAAGTAGGCGGAGAGGGGGGTGGTCCCTCTCATCGACTCCGCGATGCTGCCCGCCCAGGACGGAAAGACCGGCCACCAGACCGTAAAGGTCCACAGCAGCAACACGCCGATCACGAACGAGGGCAGCGACACCAGAGCGGTGGAAAAGACCAGGATGATCTGGTCCTGCCATCTCCCGCGATGGACGGCGGCGACCGAGCCGAGCGTCAGGCCCAGCACGATGGCGATGAGCGCCGCGCACAGGCCGAGAAAGGCCGACGTGGCAAAGCCCTGGCTGATGAGACTGAGGACGGTCCGGTTTTTGTAATAGATGGATTCGCCGAAGTCCATGCGCAGCACGTTGCGCAGATAGATGCCGTACTGGACGCGCAGGGGTTTGTCGAGGCCGTACTTGGCGTTGAGGGCATCCATGGTGGACTGGGGGATGGCCTTGTCGCCCACAAAGGGGCTGCCGGGCACCGCGTGCATAATGATAAACGTGACCGAGATGATGATCCACAGGGTCACGACAGCCAAAAGCAGGCGTTTCAATATATACAACAATGTCTTGGTACTCACGGGTCTACTCCGGAAAGTCAGGGCGGCGACGCTCTTTTTTTTGGGCGGTGGGCGAACGTGGCCCCGGCGTTTTTTGGGTCCGCTGAGGCCGGCAAAGGACGGATATACCGGTCCGGGTCGTACGTTATATTGTATAATTATAAATGTTTTGGCTTGTTTTGTCAAGAATAAAAGCCTTTGCCTTTTGTGGAATGTTTGCATAAATGCAAGACGAAATTTGTGCAAACCAAACAAAAAACGAGGTTTTTGTCCGTTTTTGACGCCCGAAACGAAGGACGCGGCTCCGTTTCTTGCAAACGGGGCGCGTGTTGACGCTCCGTGCTATAATGGAATAAGGAAACGTGCTGTGTATGAATGTCGGATCCGGGAGGGAACGAATGGACAGAGAGCGCTCGTTTGAGCTGTCGGCGCGGATCGGACGGCTGATCTCCGAGCGGCCGCCGGTGATCGGCTACACGGCGGAGGAGGCGCGGCGCGCCGTCGCCGCCGCGCCGCCGGAGGAGATCGCGCAGATGCGCCGGGCGGGGCTGCCGGTGGACGACCCCGTGCTCTTTTTTGTGATGGAGAAGCTGCTTGCGCAAACGGGGGTGGCGCGGGAGGCGGACGACGACTATCTGCTGGCCCTGTTCCGCCGGGCGCGCCGGCTCGACGCCGACGCCTTTGCGGCGGACGGGTATCTCTCGCACGTCCGCTTTTTGCCGGGGGCGGACGGGCCGTTTGAGCTGACCTATTCGACCTATGAACGGGGCGAGATCCTGTCGTATGATATGCCGGACCTGCGGGCGCCCGTGATCGTGCCGGCGCTTGGGTTTTTTGAGAGGGCGGTGCGCTTTCCTACCCTGTGTGAGGGCGGCGTGCCGTGGATCAGCGTCTGTCCCTCCGAGATCAACTCGATGAAAGACGATATCGACGCCGCGCACGGGCGGGTGCTGGTGCTGGGGCTGGGGCTGGGCTACTATGCCTACCAAGTCGCCGAAAAGCCCGAGGTGTCCGAGGTGACGGTGGTCGAGCTGCGGCCGGAGGTGATCGGACTGTATCAGAGCCGGCTGCGGCCGCACTTTTGTCACGCGGAGAAGATCCGGGTGGTCTGCGCCGACGCGCTCGCGTATCTCGCGGGGGTGGAGAACGGGCGGTTTGACGTTTGCTTTGCCGACATATGGAAGGGGGCCGTGGACGGCGCGCCGCTCTATCGCGCGATCAAGGCGCACGAAGCGCGGCTGTACGCGACCGAGTTCCGCTATTGGATCGGCGGGCAGATCGAGGCGTATCTGTCGGGCGGGCTGTAGCCGGCGGGCAAACGAAAAACGCGCCGCCGCGCGCGGCGGAAACGCGCGGCGGAAATAAAAAAGGAGCGACCGGCGGTCGCTCCTTTTTCTTTGGTCGGGGTCCCTCCCTCTTTTGGGTCGCGGGGAGGGGGGTTGTCGGTTTTTCTGCGCTCTTTTGGCGGGGCAGAGGCGGGCGGAGGCGGTCAGAGCGCCTCGAGATCGGGGGCCGCCTCGGAGAGGGCGACCTCGAGATTGCCGTTGCGGCAGCGGATCTTGTCCATCAGTTCTTTGGCCTTGCGGGGGTCGCGGAGACGGACCTTGTAGTGCAGTTTGTAAAGGGTGCCCATGGCCGCGGTCTTGACGCTCTTGAGGCGCCAGGAGACGGTATACTCCCGCAGCAGGTCGTCGAAGGCGCCGTCAAAGTTGAGCGTCTCGGGGATGGTGATGCGCAGGTCCTGCTCCCGGTCGCCGAACATCGGCACAAAGGACAGGCCGACCGTCACGGCCGCCACCACCAGCGAAAACAGCAGAGCGAGCGCCACGTATCCGGTGGAGCAGACGATGCCCGCCGTCATGGCGAGAAAGATGTGGGCGATGTCGCGCGCGCTGCCGGGGGCGGAGCGGAAGCGGATGAGTGAAAAGGCGCCGGCCACGGCGATGCCCGTGCCGACGTTTCCGTTGACCATCAGGATGACCGTCTCGACGATGGGAGGCAGGATGACCAGAGAAATGAGAAAGCTGCGGGTCGGGCGCTCGCTGCGTCCGTGCACCAGAGCCCCGGCGGCGGCGATGATCCCGCACAAAAAAGCGACGGCGGTACACAGAAGATAGCTGTCGAGCGTCAGGTCGGCGTCCATCATGGACCTAAACAGTGGCGGCATGGGTGAACTCTCCTTTTTGAACAGATGGGGCGGCGCGGCGGTGCGCGCCGAGGATGAGATCGCGGTAGGCGGTCCCGTATTTGGAATAGGAGGTGGGGCGGATGCCGAGCTCGTCCAGAGCCCGCGTCAGCCACAGGGGGAGGGCGTTCAGAAACTTGATCTCCAAGAGGACCGTGTCGGGGTCGAAGAGCGGGATCCCGTCGTCGCCCTCGGACAGATGCAGGCGGTCAAAGCGGCAGCGCGCGTCGGTGTCGAAGGTGAGGCGCAGGTCGTGATCGTCCCGGGCGTAGTAGGCGTCGCGCTCGTAGCAGAGCACCGCCGCGGCGCCCGGACGTCCCCAAAAGCGCATCGCGTAGTCAAACTCGTCCATCACCTGGGAAGAGACGGGCCGCTCCCCGCCGTCGACGTAGCGCTCGGCCAGCCGCAGGGGCACGGAGAGCCGCCGCTTGTAGACCACGCCGTCAAACTTCTTTTTGATCTCCAGAAAGACCGTGTCGTCCGGGCCGGGGTCGCCGTAGGCGCGGATGCGCAGTTTTTCTTTGTAATTGTCGGCGTCGATGGAGGCGCGGATCAGGCGAAAGTCGCGGGTGTCGAGGTAGACGTTGGCTACCGTGCTGTGGCCGTACTCGTCGGGCAGCAGGCGGCCCTCCAGGCGCTCGAGGAGCGCCCGCGCGGTCGCGCGGGTGATCATATACTTTCGCTCGACGCGGGCGAATATGTAGGATACGTCCGGCATGCGTCGCTCCTTTCCCGGATGCCTTTGGTCGGCGATCCGGACAGGCGGCTTTTTTTGTTTCCGATTCATTATAGCACAAATAACGGAAAAGTGCCTGTATTTTGTCTTTTCAGCAGAAAAAGATAAGAAAACGCGTCGTTCTTGTCCGCCTCTTCCGCGGCGGGCGTGCCGGTGGGGGAGGGAGCGTGCGGCTCCTTTTTTCTTTTTTTTGGCTCAAACCCCCTCGAAAAGGGAGAAAAAAAGCGCGTGCCGCACGGCACGCGCCACTCCGGCCGACACGGAACACCGGCCGTCCCGTCGGGGGGTCACTGTTTGACGTAGCGGATGGCGTCGATGACGATCTCTTGCTTCTTGCTGTCTTTGATCTCGAATTTGTGGTCGCCTTTCAGGGGGCCGTCGGTGGAAAAGGTGATGGTGGTCTTGTCGCTGTCGATCGTATAGGTGCCGCTGTATTCGGCGCCGGTCTGCTTGTCGCGGAAGGTGAACTTTTGGCCTTTGAAGGTAAAGGAAAAAGAGGCGGAGTCATAGGTGCCCTTGAGTTTGGGCCCGCAGGAGGCGAGCGACAGGCACAGGGAGAGGGTCAGGGTCAGGAGAAGCAGCAGGGCGAACCATCTTTTTTTCATATCTGTATCCTCGGTGCGGATTGGTTTTTCTTTATTATACACGTGCGCGTGCGATTTGTCAACGGCAGGGTGCGGCGGCGCGGGTTTTTCTGGCGCCGGTCGGGCGGCGGCTTTTGACAGGAGGGAGCCGAGGGAGGGGTCCGCGGCGAAGGGTCCGCGGCGTTTTTTTTGCTTTTTTTGAAAAACGTGTAAAAATTTGTTGACGGGCGGGCATAAAATGAGTATAATGTAAATAACCTTTTTTGGGGTTACATTATTTTTTGAGAAAGGAAAAAACCATGAAAAACCTGATCAAAGTCATCGCCGTCGTGCTGCTGCTGGCCACCATGACCTGCCTGCTCGTCGCCTGCAAACCCTCCGGAACCTTTAAACACGAAGAATCCGAGACCGTCAACGGCGAAACCACCGAGTCCATCTCCCAGATCACCTTTAAGGGCAACAAGATCATCTTTGAAGAAGAAGAGAA
>JAGDBW010000055.1 GCA_017958845.1 Clostridia bacterium
AAAATGCCACCTGAAACTTGCAAACTTGCAAAAACGAGCCGCGTCCGCCCCTCCCCGCACCGTATACAGCGATGTATAAATGCATATACCGGCCAAAAACGGCCGCTTTCCCGCCTCGCCCGCGCCCGCGCCGAAAGAAGGGCAAAACAGCGGAAAGCGTCCGTCGGACGGGCAAACGAGCCGCAAAAGAAGGGGCGGTGCATGGATATTCAGGGCGGATTTTTCGTGCACTTTCACAAACGGAGCCGCACTTTGCATACCGAAACCGTCAAAATTGCAAAAAAAGCGCAAAAGAGAAGAAAAAACTTGACAACCCGGGACTTTCCCTTTATAATATTACGCATAACACACCCCACCATTTTATGAAAGGAAACGTATCATGAAAAAAATCACCAAACTTCTGGCGGTTCTTCTCCTGGCCTGCATGGCGCTGACGACGTTGGCCGCCTGCTCGTTCGGCGGAGGCGGCGGCAGCAGCACGACGGCTCCTCAGGAAGACCCGGCCAACGCGACGTACACCTTCAACGGCGCGCTGAGCGTGTTCCCCACCAACTGGAACCCGCTGGCCTACAAGACCTCCACCGACGGCGACATCTACGACCTGATCTCCCGCGGCCTCTACGGCTACAACTACAACGCCGACTACTCCGGCTTTGACATTGTTCCCGTCATGGCGGCTGCCGACCCGGTCGACGTGTCCGGACAGTACGACGGCGAAGAAGCCGGCTGGGGCATCCCCGAAGGCGAGACCGGCCGTGCGTTCCGTATCGCCCTCAACCCGGACGCCAAGTGGGAAGACGGCACCCCCATCACCGCTGATACCTACCTGTATTCGTTCAGAATGCTGCTGGATCAGGATCTGATGTTCTACCGTGCCTCCGACTACTACAACGGATCCTACAAGATCCACAACGCCAAAGAATTCCTGTACAGCGGCAAGAGCGGCCGCGGCGTCTGCACGCTGGCCTACCAGCACTTTGCCGATGCCGACCACACCAACCTGTATTTCAACGTGGACGGCTCCGCCGTGACCAAGTTCGACTCCTGGTTGACCAACTACACCAGCCAGGGCTACACCGTGGAGTTCCTGCTCGACTACTTCGGAATCGGCATCACGCCCGATGAGCTCGATTCTCTGAACGGCTACACCCTCGCCGAGATCGAAGCCGACGAAGACCTCAACGAGATCTGGTCCACCCTGATCGGCTGGTGGAAGACCAAAGAAGACGAAGAGCTCGACTTCTTCCTGGCCGACTACACCATGCCCGTTGTCGATTTTGCCAACGTCGGCCTGAAGAAGATCAACGACTACACCATCGACATCATCCTCGACAAAGAGCTGATCGGCTTCTACATCAAGTACACCATCGGCCTGCCGCTGGTCTACCAGCCGCTGTTCGACTCGCTGAAGAAACAGGATCCCACCACCGGCGCCTGGTCCACCACCTCCGGCACCTCTGCTGAGACCACCGTCTCCTTCGGCCCGTACAAGATGACCTACTACAAAGACGACTCCGAGATCGACTTTGTCAAGAACGAAAACTGGTTTGGCTACATGGACAAATACGCCGCCACCTACGGCGAGTTCCAGCGCCAGATCGACGGCAAGACCGTCAAACAGTACCAGACCACCAACATCGTCTACAAAAAAGCGGCCGACATCTCCACCCGTGAGATGATGTTCAACGCCGGTCAGCTGACCGCGCTGGGCCTCAACGCCGAGCTGCTCGCCAAGTACAAAGAGAGCGACTACATCTACTACGCTCCCGGCGCCGCTACCTACTACGGCATCATCAACTCCGACTTTGATTCTCTGCGCGAGGCGGAGATCACCGCCAACGGCGGCGACGAAAACTCCAAGCAGTACAACAAGACCATCCTCGCCATCCCCGAGTTCCGCTATGCGCTGTCCCTGGCCCTGAACCGCACCGAGCTGTGCGCGGCTCTGTACCCGGCCGGCACCGCCGCCTACGGCCTGTTCTCCAACCTGATCCAGGCTGACCCGGCCAACGGCGTTTCCTTCCGCTCCCTGACCGAGGCCAAAGAAGGCCTGTGCGCCTTCTGGGGTGTCGCCTACGGTCCCGACGAAGAGTTCAAGACCCTCGATGAAGCCTACAACGCCATCGTCGGTTACGATCCCGACCGCGCCCGCGAGCTGATCGACGAAGCCGTCGATATCGCGATCGAAAACGGCTGGATGACCGAGAACACCATCGTCAAACTCACCTACTGCGCTTCTACCGACTCCGAGACCGAGCGCAAGTGGTACAACACCTTCAACACCATGTTCACCGATCTGATGGTCGGCACCAAACTGGAAGGCAAGTTCATCTATGACGCCGATATGACCCTCGGCAACGAGTTCGGCGACAAGATCCAGTCCGGCGCCTGCGACACCGCGTGGGGCTTCGGCTGGTCCGGCGGTGAGCTCGATCCTTACGACCTGGTCCAGGTGTACGTCGACGGCACGACCTCCGACGAGCCCTACCAGTACGACAAGTGGATCGACCGCTCCAAACAGGGCCTGACCCTCACTCTGCCGGAAGACGGCCGTGACGGCGAAGCCAAAGAGATGACCTACAGCCTGCTCCAGTGGTACAAGATCCTCAACGGTCTGGACGAAGACCTGCCCAACTGGTCCTTCGGTCATGCCGATGACGCCGTCCGCGCCAAAGTTCTGGCCGCGATGGAAGGCGCCATCATGAGCACCTACACCACCATCCCGATGATGAACCAGGGCTCCGTGCAGCTGGAGAGCGCCCAGGTCAACTTTGGCCGCGAAGACTATGTCTTCGGCATGGGCTTCGGCGGTATCCGCTACATGTCCTACAACTTCACCGACGCCCAGTGGGCGGCCTTCGTGGCTGCGCAGGGCGGCGACCTCGAGGACTTCTACAAATAATCCTCGGGCACACAAGACTTGGACGCCAAGCGCCAAAGTCGGCAAGCACTTCGGGGCATCGTCCCCGAAGTGCTTGTTTGCGCTATTCTTCGACTTTTCGATTGTATCTGATGAGGGCGCGCCGCGCGCCCAACAAGCGCTCTCCGCGCGACGCCGCGGAGACGGGCAAAGGAGAATTCTCCCGTGTATATGCTCAAATACATCCTCAAGCGTCTGGGGCTGATGCTGCTCACCTTTTCGGTGATCATGGTGATCTGCTTCGTGCTGATCAAAAAGCTGCCCCTCCCCGTTCCAAAGTCGTTCGGGCAGGACCTTGATCTGATCTTCCAGCGCCGCGAGCAGCTGGGCTACAACAAGCCCATCCTCGTCCAGATGTGGCGCTACGTCAAGGCGATCTTCCAATACCGGTATTTCGGCACGTCCGAAACGCTCAAACCGGGCAAGGACGTGTGGGAGGTTTTTGTCGAAAAACTCCCCGCGACGATGATCGTCAATATTTATGCGATGATTCTCAGCGTCCCTCTCGGGCTGCTGTTCGGCATCTATGCCGCCTTGCGCAAAAACAAATGGCAGGACCACATCATCTCCACCGGCGTCATGATCATCGTGTCGGTGCCGAGCTACGTGTACGCGGTCATCATCCAGTTCCTTTTGTGCTACAAACTCGGCTGGCTGCCTTTCCAGATGAACCTGAAAGCCGGCTTCCTGACCTGGGAGATGTTCAAGTCGATCCTGGCGCCGGTGCTCTGTCTGTCCTTCGGCACCATCGCCGGTCTGACCCGTTATACCCGCGCGGAGCTGACCGAGGTGCTGACCTCCGACTTTATGCTGCTGGCGCGTACCAAAGGCCTGACCAAACGCCAGGCCACGACCCGTCACGCGCTGCGCAACGCCATGGTGCCGATCCTGCCCATGATCGTGGGTGAGTTTATCGGCATCATCTCCGGCTCGCTCATTATCGAAAACATCTTTACCATCCCCGGCGTCGGCGGACTCTACCTCGACTCCATCAACGCCCTGGACTACAACTTCTTCCTGTTGCTGACCGGGTTCTATACCTTTGTCGGACTGCTCTCCAACATCCTCATCGACATCAGCTACGGGTTTATCGATCCTCGGATCAGAATGGGGGCGAGATAATGAGCAAGCAGTATGCCCTGGCGGACATCCCCGCCGAAAAGTTCGAGTTCGCCCAGATGGGCGAGACCCTGAGCGACAAAAAACTGGACACCAAGCCCATCGGCTACTTCAAAGACGCCTTTATCCGCTTCCGCAAAAACAAGAGTTCGGTCGCGGCCGCCGTCATCATCATCCTCCTGCTCCTCTTTGCCATCGTCGGTCCGATCGTGGCGCCTTTCGGCATGGAGTATATCGACAACTTCATGCGGCAAAAGACCCCGCGCCTCAAGGTGTTTGCGCACAACGACATCCCGTTCTGGGACGGGTGCAAGACCGAGACCATCAACGAGTCCACCTACTGGAAGTACGTGGCCATGGGCGAGGAGATGGGACAGGACGTCAACCCGATCAAAAAGGTGTACGAAAAGAGCGAGACCGTCACCTACATCGGCACGGCGGAAAAGAGGACCACCGTCTACAAGGTACGGCTCGACACCTACACCATGGACGGCGCCGTCTACAAAAACCTGACCGAGACCGAGTACAAAAACCTCCAGACATACCAGAACGAGACGGGCATCCAGATCATCTATCCCGCCGTTCCGGAGACGGAGGGCGGCATCGACCAGTACAACGCCAACAGCTGGTACGACACCAAAAACAAACTGCCCAAAGGCATCAACGCCGACCACACGGCCGTGGACGAGTGGACGAATCTCTACATCGCCTACACCGGCACCGACGGCTACGACAGCCTCCGCGTCGAGGGCGATACACCGCTCTACAACTACGCCATCAAAAAGGCCGGCAACGTCTATCGCGTCCGCGTCAACTACAACCGGTATTTTGAGTACATCAACGGCAAAGAAGCCAACTTCATCTTCGGTTCCAACGACTACGGCCGCGACATCTTTGTCCGTCTGGCCAACGGCGCGCGCTTCTCGTTCTTGCTCGCCATCTCCGTGTCGCTGATCAACCTGTCCATCGGCGCGGTCTACGGCGCCATCGAGGGCTACTACGGCGGCGCCGCCGATATGATCATGGAGCGCGTCGTCGAGATCCTCTCCGGCGTGCCCTTTATGGTGGTCGTCGTCCTCTTCAAACTCCATCTGGCCAACAAGGTCGGCATGGTCGGGTGCCTCCTGTTCGCCTTTGTCGTTACCGGCTGGATCGGTATGGCGGGGCGGGTGAGGACCCAGTTCTACCGCTTCAAGCACCAGGAGTACGTCCTGGCCGCCCGCACGCTGGGCGCGTCCGACGGTCGCCTGATCTTCAAGCACATCTTTCCCAACGCCCTCGGCACCATCATCACCTCCTGCGTGCTGGTCATCCCGGGCGTCATCTTCTCCGAGTCGTCTCTGTCGTATCTCGGCATCATCAACCTCGACGGCACCAAGGTGACCAGTGTCGGCACCCTGTTGGCCGACGGTTCGGGCGGAATGCTCCGCGCCGCGCCGCACATCATCCTGTTCCCGGCTTTGTTCATTTCTCTGCTTGAGATCTCGTTCAACCTGTTCGGCAACGGTCTGCGCGACGCGTTCAATCCTTCTTTGAGAGGAGTGGACGGATAATGGCTGATTTGACCAACAAAACCAAAAAACTGTCGGTCAGGGATCTCAAGATCTCCTTCCGCACCCAGAGCGGCAAGGTGCAGGCCGTGCGCAACATCTCCTTTGACCTGTACAAGGGCGAGACGCTCGCCATCGTCGGCGAGTCCGGCTCCGGCAAGTCCGTCACCTCCCGCGCCATCATGGGTATCCTGGCCGGCAACGCCATCGTCGAAGGCGGCGAGATCCTCTATGAGGGCAAGGACCTGATGAAGATCTCCGAGAGCGAGTTCCACGAGATCCGCGGCGACAAGATCGCCATGGTCTTCCAGGATCCGCTTTCGTCGCTCAACCCCATCATGCGCATCGGCCGTCAGCTGACCGAGGCCATGCTGCTCAAAAACCGCGCCAGCCGCAACGAGAGCCGCCGGGACCTCAACCGTCTCTTTGACAGCATCCTCACGGCCACCGTCGCCGCCGCGCCGGAAGAGACCCGCCAGCAGGTCAAGGCAGAATTCTCCGCCAAGATCGCCCGGTTCAAAAAATTCACCTACAAGCAGATCCAACTGGAAAAGAGCTACCGCTCCGCCCTCGACAACGCCAAAGCCGCCGTCAAGGAGATCGTCGACCTGCGCTACGCGCTCGCCAACAAGATCCCCGGCCGCACCTCCGAAGACTTGCACGAGGTGCTGTCCGTCGCCGCGCATACCTTTGACTACTTTGTCGTCATGGACGAAGCGCAGGCCCTGCACGACGCCCTGTCTCTCGCCCGCATCGCCGGACGCGCGTATCTGCGCGACCGCTCGGCCGACAGAGACCCCGCCGCCCTGATCGCCGCGCTGGACAACATCTCGGGCATCCTCACCCGCGCGATCGAAAAGGAGGAGCCCAACCTCTTTGGCCTGGGCTACTACCTGACCTTTGTGGACCCGCAGATCCCCGATCTGCCCGTCCCGGAACTCAACGCCCTCACGCACCAAAAGCTGGACGACGAGTTCATGCTCGACTTTATCGCGCAGGCCAGGAGCGGCGTCGAGTACGCCGCCGCCGCGGCGCAGGAAGCCCGCAAGACCGCGCTGGCGCGGATCAGCGAGCGCACCCCCTTCTTTGCCGACCCGCAGAGCGACGCCGCCGCCATGAAAGCGGCGACCAGGGAGCTGGCCGACTTTGTGCGCGCGGGCATCAACCCCGTCAGCCTCTCCAAGGACAGCGCCTCCTACACCTTTGAGGGCACGGTGATCTCGGCCATCGAGACCTACAAGAGCGCCATCGGCAAAAACGAAGCGGAACAAAAACGCTTTGAAAAGCAGACCGAAAAGCGCCAAAAACTCGTTGACGCCGGCAAAACCCCCACCTGGGAAGTCGCCCCCGCCGACTATCTGGACCTGGACGACCTGCGCGAGCAGATCGTGCACCAGCTCACGGCCATGGCCGAGCACCTGGAGCGCCAGATCACCCGCTACGGCGAAAAGGACTATCAGGCCCTGACGGTGGACATGATCGACTACTTTAAGGCAAAAGCCGCCGCCTCGGTCGACAAGTTGACCAAAGCCGCCGCCAAGAACTACGCCATCGACCTGATGGGCAGCGTCGGCATCCCCGATCCGCGCAGACGCTACCGGCAGTATCCGTTTGAGTTCTCCGGCGGTATGCGCCAGCGCATCGTCATCGCCATCGCCCTGACCGCCAACCCGGACATCCTCATCTGCGACGAGCCGACCACGGCTCTCGACGTGACCATCCAGGCGCAGATCCTGGAGCTGATCAACCGGCTGAAAGCCGAGCGCGACCTCTCCATCATCTTTATCACCCACGACCTCGGCGTGGTGGCCAACATGGCCGACCGCATCGCCGTCATGTACGCGGGCAAGATCGTCGAGTACGGCACGGCCGAGGACGTCTTCTACTCGCCGGCGCACCCGTATACCTGGGCGCTGCTCTCCTCGGTGCCGGATCTGGACACCAACGGACGGCTCGAGTCCATCCCGGGCACACCGCCCAACATGATCTACCCGCCCAAGGGCGACGCCTTTGCACCGCGCAACAAGTACGCGATGAAGATCGACTTTGAAGAGCAGCCCCCGATGTTCCGCATCTCCGACACCCACTACGCCGCCACGTGGCTGCTCCATCCCAACGCACCCAAACTGGATCCGCCCGCCATCATCACCGAGCGCATCGCCCGGATGAAGCAGAACGGCGACAAACGCAAAGAAGGAGGTGCCGACGATGAGCAATGAGATCAAGACCGGCGAAGAGTTGCTCCGCGTCGAGCATCTGTGCCAGTATTTCGGCCCTCTGAAAGCCGTTGACGACGTTTCCTTTACCATCCGGAAAGGCGAGGTCTTCGGTCTGGTCGGCGAGTCCGGCTGCGGAAAGACCACCACCGGCCGCACCATCATCAAACTCTACGACGCCACCTCCGGCAACGTGTACTTCAAAGGCCAGCGCATCGTCGCCGGCACCCGCGCCTATCGCGCGGAGATCGCCCGCGCCAAAGCCGAGGCCAAGCAGAAGCTCGCCGCCCTCGACAAAAACGACCCGGCCTCCGCCGCCGAGAGGCAGAAGATCGTCGAAGAGTGCTGCCGGATCGTGGACGAACAGCGCGAGCAGATCCGCCGGGCCAAAGTCGACCATTTCCACAGCGACAAACTGTACGCCAAGGCGCAAAAAGACGAGATCGACCGGGAGTATCTGCCCAAGATCGAAGCGGCGACCGACCCGGAAGAAAAGAGCCGCCTGCAGGCCGAGTACAAAAACAAGCGGCGCATCGCCTCCCGCACCAAACTCATCACGCAGATCCAGATGATCTTCCAGGATCCCATCGCGTCGCTCGACCCGCGTATGACCGTGCGCGAGATCATCTCCGAGGGCCTGCGCATCCAGGGCGTCAAGGACAAGAACTATATCGACGAAAAAGTGTACGATATGCTGGAGACCGTCGGCCTGGTCCGTGAGCACGCGGGGCGCTATCCCCACGAGTTTTCGGGCGGCCAGCGTCAGCGCATCGGCGTGGCGCGGTCCATCGTCATGGACCCCGAACTCATCATCGCCGACGAGCCGATCTCGGCCCTCGACGTGTCCATCCGCGCCCAGGTCATCAACCTGCTCAACGACCTGCGCGAAAAGAGGGGGCTGACCATCCTCTTTATCGCCCACGACCTCTCGGTCGTCAAGTACTTCTCCGACCGCATCGGCGTCATGTATTACGGCAATCTGGTGGAGCTGGCCGACAGCGACGAGCTGTTTGCCTACCCGCTGCACCCGTATACCCGCTCGCTGCTCTCGGCCATCCCGCTGCCCGACCCGCACACCGAAAAGAACCGCAAGCGCATCGTCTACGACAAGATGCGCGACAGCGACTTTTCGCACGACAAACCGCAGCTGCGCGAAGTACGACCCAACCACTTTGTCCTTTGCAGCGAGGCCGAGTTCGCCCGCTACAAAGAGACCATCCCCCGGGACTGACGGCGCCGCCGTTCGTCATACTCCCCTCGCACGTCGGGGGGAGTTTTTGACAGGCGGGCCAAAAAGGAAACGCATCTGATGAACAGCGAAAAAGAAAACGGCGCCCGTCCCCTCGACGCCGCGCCAAACGAGCCGAAAACGGCCAAAACCTCCCTCCCGAAAGCCATAGCGACGGAGGGAGCGGTCGAAGCGTCACCCGCGCAGACGACCGCCGCCGCCTCGGAGGACGAGCGCAGGCCCGCCCCGCACGGAGCGGAAGAGCCGGCCCCCGACACGGAGGACGAGGACGAATGCTGGCACGGGCCGGCGAGAGCGCCCGAACCGAAAAGAGCCGGCGAGGACGACGAGGACGACGAGCCGCCGGTCGAAAACCGGCCGGGTCTCACCGCCGCCATCGCCGCCGTGTGCGGCGTCGTGCTCCTCGCCCTGCTCGCGTGGGCGGACGGGCTGTTTTCGATGACCGCGCGCGCGGATATCCTGCGCGCCCTGGCGGACGACTTTACGGTCGCGGGGGTGCTGCTGCTCTGCGCGGCGCTGCTGGTGCGCCTGCGCCGCTGGGGCGCCTTTGACGGTCTGGCCTTTGCCGGCGCCTACTGTCTGCACGCCGTCTTTCCCGTCACCGCGGCGGGCAGGGACGGCTCGTTCAAAGACTACTACTCCTTTTGTCAAAAGCGCCGCAAAAAAGAAAAAAAGCGCCCCGACACCTTTTGGCCGATCTTTCTCGTCGGGCTCGGCTATCTGGCTCTCGCCGTGATCTTTACGGTGATCTTTATGGCCGTCGAGGGCGCGTGAGGCCCCGCCGACCTTTTGCCAAACGGGCGTCCGCCGGATGCGGGTCGCTTTTTCGGGAGAGGCGTCCGCCGTCGGCGGACGCCCCTCTTTTTTGTAAAACGAAAGCAGCGCGACGG
>JAGDBW010000056.1 GCA_017958845.1 Clostridia bacterium
GGGCGAGGATCTCTTCCCGCTTTTCGGTCTCGTCTTCGTCGGTGTTATTGTAGGCGCGGCTGAGTTTGTGCTCGGCGAGTTTCTGCGCTTTGAGGGTCGGGTCGGCGGGGCAGAAATAAAGGCCCTGCGCTCTCTTTTCGTCTTCGGTCATGGGGTTTGCCTCCCTTGAGCAGGTGGGGGATACGGCCGTTTTTTGCGCTGTCGGGCGGGGGTTTTGGTTTGATGGGCGCGTTTTGGCCGTTTTTGTGATCAGTCGTCGGTCTCCCAGTTGTGGAACACTTCTTGCACGTCGTCGTCTTCTTCGAGACGGGAGAGCAGGAGGTCCATATATTTGTTGTCGTCTTCGGAGGTCAGTTTGGTGTAGGTGGTGGGGATAAAGGCGCGGTCGGCCGAATCGAGCGAATAGCCCGCCGCGCGCAGCGCGTCGGCCACCGGGGAAACGTCGTCCGGCTCGGTGTAGATCTCAAAGACCCCCTCCTCCGAGCGCAGGTCGGCGGCGCCGGCCTCCATGGCGGCTTCCATGAGCGCGTCCTCGTCGATCTCGCCGTCCTCGTCGAGGATGACGATCTGCCCCTTTTCTTCAAAGAGGAAGCCGACGCAGCCGGTCTGGCCGAGGTTGCCGTGATATTTGGCAAAATAGGAGCGGATGTTGGCGGCCGTGCGGTTGCGGTTGTCGGTCGCGGTGCGGACCATCACGGCCACGCCGCCCGGGCCGTAGCCCTCGTAGGTGATCTCCTCGTAGATGACGTCGGTGCTGCCCGAAAACTTTTTGATGCAGCGCTCGATGTTTTCGTTGGGGACGTTGTTGGCTTTGGCCTTGGCGATCAGCTCGCGGAGTTTGCTGTTGTTGTTGGGGTCGCCGCCGCCCTCACGGATGGCGATGGCCATCTCCTTGCCGATCTTGGTAAAGACCTGCGCTTTGGCGGCGTCGGTCTTTTCTGTTTTGCGTTTGATATTGTTCCATTTGGAATGTCCGGACATGATCGTTTCCCCTTTATATCTTCTCTGTTTTTTTCAGGCAAATCAGGGTCAGCGCGCGCCCCAGCACCGTGTGGGTGCATCTCGTCAGGGCGATGCGGGAGCGGCGGGTCGTCGCGTCCTCGCAGCCGAGGATGCTGCACTCGTGGTAGAAGCGGTTGAAGGCCGCGCACAGGTCGAGGATATAGCGGGTGACGTGCGACGGCTCGTACTCGTCCAGCGCCGCCTGTACCCGCTCGGGGAACAGGGCGAGGCAACGGACAAGGTCGGCCTCCTCGGCGGTGACGGCCACGGCGTCGAAGGACGCGGAGGCGTCGGCGTCGGCGACTTTGGCGAGGATGCTGCAGGTGCGGGCGTAGGTGTACTGGGCGTAGGGGCCCGTGTTTCCGTCAAAGGAGAGGGCGTCCTCGATGACGAGGTTGATGTCTCTCATGCGGTTGTTGGACAGGTAGTAGAAGACGATGGCGCCCACGCCGACCGCCTCGGCGATCTCTTCTCTGCCCTCGGCGGACTCGTTTTTTTGGATGCTGATCTCCCGTACCTTGTCGATCGCGGCGCGGAAGATGTCCTTGAGCAATATGACGTTGCCGGAGCGGGTGGAGAGTTTTTCGCCGTTGATGGACACGGTGCCGTAGGGCACGTGCACCAGCCGGTCGTACCAGGGATAGCCCATGAGCTCCACGACCTTGAACCACTGGGCGAAGAGGCGCGACTGGCCGGCCGAGGTGACGTAGATGCACTTGTCGAAATCGTAGGTCTCGGCGCGGTAGACGGCCGCCGCGATGTCGCGGGTCGGGTAGAGGGTCGAGCCGTCGCGCTTGAGGATCAGGCAGGGGGGCATGTTCCAGGCCGAGAGGTCCACCACCGAGGCGCCGTCGTCGATCCTGAGCAGGTTCTGCTCTCTCATGCGCTCGATCTGGCGCGGCATCTTGTCGGTGTAGAAGCTCTCGCCGTTGTAGGAATCGAAGGTGATGCCGAGCTGGCGATAGGTCTTTTGGTACTCGCGCAGGGAGATGTCGATGAACCAGCGCCAGAGCGCGAGGTTGTCGGGGTCGCCGGTCTCGAGTTTTTTGAACTCGGCGCGCGCCTCGTCTTCGAGCGAGGGGTCCGCTTCGGCTTCGGCGTGGAAGCGGACGTAGAGCGCCACCAGCTCGTCGATCTCGCGGGCCTCGACGGCCTCTTTCGATCCCCAGCGGCGGTAGGCGCAGATGAGCTTTCCGAACTGGGTGCCCCAGTCGCCGAGGTGGTTGATCCCGACGCACTTGTAGCCCGCGAACTCGTGGAGCAGGCGCAGGGAGTGGCCGATCACCGTCGTGCCGAGGTGGCCGACGTGAAAGGGTTTGGCGACGTTGGGCGACGAGTAGTCGAGCACGACCGTCCGGCCCTCGCCCGTGTGGGGGGAGCCGTAGTCCTCGCCCCGGAGGGCGATATCGGCGCAGACGCGGCGGCCTACGGCGGCGAAGTTGACGCGGAAGTTGAGGTATCCCCCGACGGCCTCCACGGAGAGGTACCGGTCGTCGCCGCGGCAGGCCTCGCACAGGGCCGCCGCGATGGCGGGAGGGGCCGTGCGGAGGGTGCGGGCGAGCTTGAAGCACGGGAGGGCCAGATCGCCCATCGCGGGGTCGGGCGGGAACTCGAGCAGGGCAAAGAGGTCCCCCGCGGACATCGGCGCCTGGGGCCAAAGGGCGGCGGCGGCCGAGGAGAGGAGGTCGGCTGTTTGTTGTTTGAGTATCAGCATGCGGTGAGATTCTCCAGTTTGACGAATTGGACGCCCTCCGGCAGCGGGGCGTCGGAGAGGACGAACGGAACGTGGGGCAGACCGGCCGCGGCGGCGGCCAGGGCGACTTCGGGATCGCGCAATACGCGGTATGCGCCGTCGCACAGCGAAACGGTGACGGGCGGCAGGGGCCGACCGAGTTCGATCGATAGGGCGTGGCGCTCAAGCGCCGCGTGGTCGGGCTCGTCGTCGGGATAGGACAGGTGTGCGGGGCAGATGAGCCGGCGCTTTTGCCGCTCGCCGGCCTGCCAGTCGGCAAAGGCCGCGAGGATGGCCGCGGCGACCTCTGCCGGCGAGGCGTAGGTGGTATCGACTGAGAGGTCGTAGTTGTCCGGGTCTTTGATGTTGACGCCGTAGAGGTCGGCGTAGCGTTTGATCTCGCTCTCGCGGCGGCGGCGGACGCCGGACAGGGCGTCGTCGAGGGTCGAAAAGGTCTCGGTCGCGCGCCCCGCCTCGAGGATGCGGCGGGCGGACTCGACCGGATCGGCGAACAGGAACACGGCGAAAGAACCGCGCACGAACCGCCACGCCATGCGCGAATCGACGATCAGGTCGCGCGGGTCGTCGGAGAGGCGCACCAGCCGCCCGTCGATCTCGTAGTCGATCTCGGGGTGGCTCTCGGTCCAGAGATTGAAAGCGGCGATGTCCATGCCTTTTTCGGCGGCCATGTCGCGCGCGGTCTGCCCGGCGGAGTGGTAGGCGGCGCCCGTCTGTTCGACCAGCAGGCGCGCGACGGTGGACTTTCCGCTCCCCTGGTCGCCGGCAAGGGTGATCTTGAATCCCATTTTTTCTTCCTCAAACCGCCGGGGGCGGTTTTGGCTGTCTGTTCTCGTTTGTCGGGGAGGTCGCAGAATACGGAGATATAGCGCTGTTATAACGCTTTTAACTAAATAATTATATACGCGCCGAAACGGGTTTGTCAAGGGTCTGTCGGACAAGGGAGCCGCCCCGGCGCAAAAAAAGGCGGGCGCCGCGGGGGCGTCCGCCGTCAGAGCGGATGTCGGGTGATCTGCGAGTTGTCGCGGGGGTAGGCGGCGGGGGTGGGCGCGATCTTCTTGATGACGACGAGGGTGTGATCGATGGTTTTTTCGGCTCCGTGGAGGGGGGTCGGGACGATTTTTTCCACTTTTGCCCCCAACATGGCGACGGCGCGCCGGGCATCCCGCGCCTCGATCGCGGCACTCGGGCCTTTCATGGCGAGCAGGACCCCGCCGACGCGCACGAAGGGCAGACAGTACTCGCACAGCACCCGCAGGGCGGCGACGCCGCGGGCGA
>JAGDBW010000009.1 GCA_017958845.1 Clostridia bacterium
GCACCTCTGTCGGCTCCCAGCCGTCGGGCACGCGAGTCGGCCGGCGGTCGAAGGCGGTGACGCCCAGCGTGGCTTTGACGCGGGCGGAGGGCACCAGCCGCACGTCGCGCATCCGATCCGGCCGGTAGATGACGGCGGGGTCGGGCTCGAAGGTGATGTTTTGGCGGCGGAGGGCGGCTTTGAAGCCGTCGTTGATCGTCCTGGGCGAGATGCCCTGCGTGCAGGCCAGCGACTCGCACACGCCGCATCCGCAGCAAAGCAGGGCGGTACGGACCAACACGGGATCGCTCTTGCCGGTCGCGGCGGCGCGCACCATCCTGTGCGGCTCGAGCGGATAGCCCAACAGGTGCCGCGGGCACATGTCGGTACAGCGGGTGCACTGACAGCAGGCGGTGATCGCCCGGCCGTAGTTGGAGCCCGGGGTGCGCCGGACGCGCATGGCCGCCTCCGAGGTCGCGGGGAGCAGCATCAGGCCGTTGGTGGTCTTTTTGACCACCGCCGAAGCGGGGTCGATACGCTGTCCCATGGCGGGGCCGCCGTCAAAGACGCAGATATCTTCGGCGACGGTGATCCCGAGGTGGGAAAACAGCTGTGCGACCGGCGTGCCGACCGGCACGCAGAGGACCGAGGGCGAATCGACGCGGCCGGAGACGGTCAGCCACTTGTGGGTCACGGGCGCGCCGTCGCGGCAGGCGCGAAAGACGTTGAGAACCGTCTCGACGTTGTGCACCACGACGCCGGCGGCGACGGGCAGTCGGCCCGGCGGCACGAGCCGCCCGGTGGTCTGCCAGATGAGCGAGATCTCGTCCCCGATGGGATAGACGGCGGGCAGGACGCGCACGCGCACGCGGCCGGAGAGCGGCGCGCCGTCGGAGACGCCCAGCATGTCGGCCCGGCTCGGCTCCATGCCGATCACGGCCTCTTTCATGCCGTCGGCCTCGAGGATGATCTCCGCCCCGGCGACCACGTCCGCCAGCCGCTCGCGCAGGATCTGCGCGTCGGTATAGAGCAAGGGGTCGCACTCGGCCGCGTTGACGACCAGGGTGTCGGCGGCGCCGGGCTTGTGTTTGGCATAGGCGGGGAAACCCGCGCCGCCCGCGCCGGCGACGCCGGCCTCGCGAATGATCTGTGTAAATTTCATGTGATACCTTTTCTTTTGTGGGGGTCGCGTGAGTCAGGCGGCGTGATAAGCCGCGGCAAAACTAATCGTCGCCGACTCAGACGCGGGACGCGGTCAACGGAGGCCGCAAAAAACACGGCTTCTTTGCGGTTGATACGGCGAAATGCGCCCGACGCGGTCTCAATAATCGACGATACCGACGATGACCGCGTCGACGGGGGCGGCCGTGTCGGTCAACGCGAGCCGCGCCGACGAGCCGGTGGTCAAGAGGACCGTCTCGCCGATGCCGGCGCCGAAACGCGGTCAACGGAGGCCGCAAAAAGCGACGAACGAGCGCTGTGTAAACGGCAAAACGCTATCAGTAGTCGACAATGCCGACGATGACCGCGTCGACGGGGGCGGCCGTGTCGGTCAACGCGAGCCGCGCCGACGAGCCGGTGGTCAAGAGGACCGTCTCGCCGATGCCGGCGCCGACCGAGTCCACCGCCACGATGTACTCGTCGGTGAGGACGTTGTTTTTGATGAGTTGGACCTCCATGAATTTGGAGCCCACGAGCGCTTCTTTTTTGCGGGTGGAGACGATGTTGCCGATGATCTTTCCTTTTAACATGTTCATTACCTCTTTCGGGGGATCAGAGGATCGCGGGATCGCTCTGTCGGTGGGTTGCGGGTGGCGGTCTGCCCGGCCGCGCCGGGGCGGGGTCAGCGGTTTTCTTTTTCGACGATGCGGACTTTTGCTCCCTGTCCGACGCCGACCGAGTTGGCGTCGTCGGTGTCGACGTGCATCTCGGCCACAAACGACGGATGCACGCGGATCTGTACGTCGAACCAGCGGGTCGGCCGCGGCGCGTCCGGCACGTCCACCGTCACGCGGTCGTCGTCGCACAGGCCGTATCGCGCCGCCTCGTCGGGCGAGAGGTGGATATGGCGGTTGGCGATGATGCAGCCCTCGGGCAGGGTGATGGTCCCCTTTGGGCCGACGATGACGACGGAGGCCGAGCCCTTGACGTCTCCCGAGGCGCGGACGGGCGGCTTGACTTTGAGATGGTAGGCGTCGGTCTTTGAGATCTCGACCTGGGTGGCGCCGCGTTCCGGGCCGAGCACCCGCACGCCCTCGATGGCGCGCATGGAGGGGCCGATGAGCGTCAGCTGTTCTTTGCAGGCGAACTGTCCGGGCTGGGAGAGATCCTTTAGCGGGGTGAGCTGATACCCCGGGCCGAAGAGCGTCTCCACGTCCGCGTGGGTCAGGTGGATGTGGCGGTTGGACACGCCCAGCGGCACGTCGACAGGCAGGCCTCCGGCCTGCTCTCCTCCCTGCTCCGCGCTCTCCAGCCGCGCGATGATCGCGCGGACGGCGGTCTCTATTTCCTTTTCGGTATAGGCCATGATCGGCTCCTTTTCTGCCCGCCCGGACGGGGCGTTGCGGGCGCGGCGTTGTTTCTGTTTTTTGCGCCGCGGGGCGGCGCTTTTTTGTCGGGGCGGCCGTCTTTCGGACGGGCGGCGCGGCCGCCTGTCGGCGGGTTGGCTCCGCGCGCAGGTCCTGTGCGCAGAGCGAGCCCTCCGACGAGGAGGGGAAACGGGGCCGCCGCCTAACGGCGGCCCCGGATGCGGAGGCCCTCCCGTCCGCCCCCGCCGGAGCGGGGGACGGACGGAAGAGGACAGACTCAGCCGATCTTGGGCAGGATCTTCTCCACATCTGCATGGGGTCTGGGGATGACGTGGGTGGCGATGACTTCGCCCAGCGCGCGCGCAGCCGCGCCGCCGGCTTCGACGGCCGCTTTTACGGCGCCGACGTCACCGCGGACCATGACGCTGACCAAACCGGAGCCGATCTTTTCGCTGCCGATCAAAATCACGTTGGCGGCTTTGACCATGGCATCGGCGGCTTCGATGGCGGCGACCAGACCTCTGGTCTCAACCATTCCGAGTGCTTCCATTGGATGTTCCTCCTTTTTGATATTTTTTTGATTGTCACGCAATGATACGTAGTTGCGGGGGCGGTCGGGTCGGGGACGGGCTCTGCCGCGGGCGAAAGCTCCGAAGAGGGTCGCCCGCGCCCGCGTGAGCCGGGTCGCCGCGGGTCCGCCCCCCGGAGTCACGGGTATCCCCGGACGGCCGGTCAGCCGGTCCTAAGGTACTTCATGACCTCCGGATGCGGGCGGGCGATGACCTCGTACAGCTTGACGTTTCCTGCTTCGGCGGCGGCGGCGACGCCTGCCTCCAGGGCAGCGGCACAGGCGGAGACCTCCCCCTCTACCACCACCGTCACCAGTCGGCCGCCGAGGCGGCGCTCGATGTGGATCAGGCGAACGTCGGCCGCTTTGAGCATGGCGTCAAGCCCGACGACAGCCGCCACGTTGGCCTGCACTTCCAGCAGGGCGACGGCTTGTTCTGCCATGGTCTCTTATTTGAGGGTGGGCAGGATCTTTTCCACGTCGGCGTGCGGACGGGGGATGACGTGGGTGGCGATGACCTCTCCCAGGGCCTGCGCGGCGTTGCCGCCCGCTTCGACCGCCGCTTTTACGGCGCCGACGTCGCCGCGGACCATGACGCTGACCAGGCCGGAACCGATCTTTTCGCTTCCGATGAGGATGACGTTGGCCGCTTTGACCATGGCATCCGCCGCTTCGATGGCGGCGACGAGACCTCTGGTCTCAACCATTCCGAGTGCTTCTTTCATGACTGTTCTCTCCTTTGAAGAAATATGATTGTTTGTATGATTTTCCTATCGTCAGACCGAGTGGTCGAACGGGGGATCCGGATGAGGGGCGCGGGGTTCTCTGAGTTTGTCGCGGCCGAGCGCCGAGAGATGCGCAAACCACTCCGCCTCGGGCGAAAAGCCGGCGTTGACCTTGGCGGTGATGAAGAGATCCCGCCGTCTGGCCTCCTCGACGCCCGCCTCCAGAGCGGCGCGGACGGCGCCGGCCTCGCCTTCGAACTTGACGATCATGACCAGCGGGACGCGGACGGCGTCCGCGTTGGCCGGTTTGTTTTTGTCGATGGCGACGAGCTTTACGTCCGCGGTCTTGAGGACTTTGTCCGCGACGACGACGGCGGTGGTAAAGCCGTATACTTCGATCATGCCGAGTGCGTTTTTCATGTCGTGTCTCTCTTTTGTGTGGTGTCAATGGCGGTCGGGCGCGGGGGCGCGTCCCGCCCGACGGTCGTCCGGCCGACGGAGACGCTCAGGGGACCGGGGGCTTTTTGGGAGGCGGGCGTTCCCTCTCGTGCTCAGTTGTCGGAGGCGATGTAGCAGACCTTGATGCCCGCCTGGGCGACGTTGGTCTCCATGGCCTCGTTGAGCCGGTCGAGCGGGAAGCGGTGGGTGATGAGTTCTTTGATGGGGATGTTCATCTCGCGCGCCTGGCGCAGAAACGCCATGGTGGTCGGGTAGTCCTCGGCCGAGTAGTCCCAGGAGCCGATGAGGTTGATCTCCTTGTTGCACATGGCAAAGTGGGGGTTGATCTCATAGCTGCCGTTGTTGACGAAGAAGCCCATCTCGCACAGCCCGCCGCCGCGGCGGATGTACTCAAAGATGTCCTTGGCGGCCGGGGGCGCGCCGGTGCACTGGAACGCAAAGTCCGCGCCGACGCCGTTGGCGACTTCTTTGACTTTGGCGACGCGCGCCTCGAGGGTGGAAAGCTCCTTGAAGTTGATGGTGGTGTGCACGCCGAGGCGCCGGGCCATCTCCAGCCGCCTGGGCGTTCCGTCGACGCCGATGATCCGGTTGACGCCCGCGGCGCGGAGCACCGCGCACATCATCAGGCCCACCGGGCCGAGGCCCTGCACCAGCACGCGGGCGTTGAAGTTGAGCAGGCCCGTGGCGTTGGCGCGGTTGTAGGCGTGGACGCAGACGGTGGCCAGCTCCAGCAGCATCCGCTCGTCCAGGTCCAGGTCGTTGACGTTGAAGTAGGTGGCGCCTTTGGCCCGGATGAGCAGATGGGTGGCAAACCAGCCGTTGAGCGGCTGTTCCTCCTTGTGGCCGATCAGGCCGAACACGCCCTGTTTGTCACAGAGGTTGGTCTGTGCGGGGTGCATGCGGCAGATGTGGCACTCGCCGCAGCTGATGACCGAGGTGACGATCTTGTCCCCGACTTTCAGGGGGTTGCCGGCGGTGTCGGTGCGCACGTTTTTGCCCATGGCGATGATCTCGCCCGTGCCCTCGTGGCCGAGCACGACCGGGATGAGCCCGAAGGGGTCGCCCTTCCACTCATGCACGTCGGTGCCGCACACGCCGCACCCCTCGACGCGGACGAGGATGTCGTCGTCCCCGAGCGCCGGGACGGGAAATTCTTTGACTTCGATCTTCTTTTGGCCCGTGAGCATGGCCACGCGGGCGGTGGCGGGGATGCCGGGGCGAGAGGCCGTCGGCGCGGGGGCGCGGTCCATGCCGGCCAGCACCTGCCGCACGATGCTCTCGATCTGGCTCTGGTTGAGTTCCATGTTCTTACCTCTTTCTTTCCGTGTTCTCGTGCCGCTCAGATGATGCGGAAGCTGTCAGCCATCACGCACCGGCGCAGGCGGGTGTAGGAGCGCGCCGAGGTGACGCCCTCGCCGGTCGGGCCGGCGATGGTAAAGGTGGTGTGCCCCTCGCCGCCAAAGCCGATGCCGGCGTAGGAGGGCGCGTTTTTGACAAAGATGGTGGTCTCGACCGCGCGGGCAAAGCGGGTGAGACGATCCACGTTTTTGGAGTGCATGTGGGCGCTGTGGCGGCGGCCGTGCTCGGCCAAAACCGCCCACTCGATGGCCTGGTCGATGTCCCGCACCCGCACGATGGGCAGGATGGGCATCATCAGCTCCTCCTGCACGAACGGATGCTCAAAGGGGGTCTCACAGATGATGCAGCGCACCTCGGGCCCGACCGTGACGCCGATCTTTGCGAGCAGTACCGCCGCGTCGCGGCCGACGCAGTCGCGGCTGACGATCTTGGCGGCGACGCCGGTCTTGGGGTTGACCTTTTCGGTCAACACGATCTCCGCCAGCCGGTTGGCCTGCTCCAGCGTGATCTTGTACGATCCGGCGGCGAGCATGCCCGCGATGAGCTCGTCCGCGACGCTGTCAAAGACGAACACCTCCTTTTCGGCGATGCAGGGGAGGTTGTTGTCAAAGGTGCAGCCGTCGATGATGTCCCGCGCGGCTTTCGGGATATCGGCCGTGTCGTCGACGATGACCGGCGGGTTGCCGGCTCCGGCGCCGATGGCTTTTTTGCCTGAGGAGAGCACGGCTTTTACCACCCCCGGGCCGCCCGTGCAGACGAGCAGGCGGATGGCGGGGTGTTTGTACATGACGTCGGCGGTGGCGAGGGTCGGCGCCTTGACCGACGCGACCAGCACGCGCGGCCCGCCCGCCTCGCTGACGGCGCGGTTGACCAGGTCGACCGCGTAGTTGGAGGTGGCGATGGCGCCGGGGTGGGGGTTGAAGACCACGCCGTTGCCCGCCGCGATCATGCCGATGCTGTTGCAGATGACCGTCTCGGAGGGGTTGGTGGACGGGGTGATGGCCCCGACGACCCCAAAGGGCGCCGGCTCGGTCAGCGTCAGGCCGTAGTCGCCGGTGCGCACGCTCGGAGTGATGTCCTCGGTGCCGGGGGTCTTGTCGGCGACGAGCAGGTGTTTGGCGGTCTTGTGGTCCACGCGGCCCATACCGGTCTCGGCCACGCCGAGCGTGGCCATGATCGGGGCTTCTGCCCTCGTCTTGTTTCGGATGGAGGCGATGAGTTTTTCCTTTTCGGCGATGCTCATGGCGCGGATGGCCTTGTAGCCCGCCTGCGCCGCGTCGATGGCCTCTTCCATGCTCTCGTAGACCCCGACAAAGGCGCGTCCGTCATAAGACGCGGCGTCATGGGCGCGCACCGACGGGGCCGCGGTCGGGGCGGGGGCGCC
>JAGDBW010000057.1 GCA_017958845.1 Clostridia bacterium
GAAGAACAGCTCCCTCTGACGCTGACCAGCTACTCCCCCTGCTTCCGCAAAGAGAAAGGCGCACACGGCATCGAGGAGCGCGGCGTCTACCGCATCCACCAGTTTGAAAAGCAGGAGATGATCGTCGTCTGCAAGCCCGCCGACAGCCCCCTGTGGTTCGACCGCCTGTGGCAGAACACCGTCGATCTGTTCCGCTCGCTCGACGTCCCCGTCCGCACGCTGGAGTGCTGCTCCGGCGACCTCGCGGACCTCAAGGTCAAGTCGGTCGACGTCGAGGCCTGGTCCCCCCGTCAGCAAAAGTATTTTGAAGTCGGTTCCTGCTCCAACCTCGGCGACGCACAGGCGCGCCGCCTGCGCATCCGCGTCAGCGGCAAAGAAGGGAAGTATTTTGCCCACACGCTCAACAACACGGTCGTCGCCCCGCCGCGTATGCTGATCGCCTTCCTGGAAAACAACCTCGAGGCCGACGGCTCGGTGCGCGTCCCCGTCGCTCTGCGCCCCTACATGGGCGGCGCCGAGCGCCTGATCCCCCAAAAATAAAAAGCCGCCTTCGGCGGCAAAAGCGGCCTCTCCGACCACCAAATTGACCGCAATCCGGCCAAACCCCCGCCGCAAAAACGAAAAAACCGACCGAAACAAAAACCGCGCCCCCGAAAGCATCCCGCTTTCGGGGGCGTTTCGCGCCGCCGGGGCTCAGAGTTCGAGCTTCGCGAGGCCCCCCTCCGCGGTCTCGCGGTAGGCGGCGCCGAGGTCGCGGCCGGTGTTCTTCATGGTCAGGATCACGTTGTCGAGCGAAATCTTGCGGGTGTCCGAGAGGATGTCGGCCAGCCGCACGGCGTTGAACGCCCGCATGGCGGCCACGGCGTTGCGCTCGATACAGGGGATCTGCACCAGCCCGCAGATCGGGTCGCAGGTCAGTCCCAGTTGGTGCTCGACGGCGATCTCGGCCGCGTACTCGATCCGATCGATATCCAGCCGCCGCAACTGCCCCAACCCCGCCGCCGCCATGGCGCAGGCGGAGCCGATCTCGGCCTGACAGCCGCACTCCGCGCCGGAGATGGAGGCGTTGGTCTTGATGAGGTTGCCGATCAGCCCGGCCGTCAAGAGGGCCTCGATCACCTCGTCGTCGCTCTGCCCGTGCTTCTGCTGTTCAAAGAGCAGCGAAGCGGGCAGCACCCCCGCCGAGCCGCAGGTCGGCGCGGTCACCACGACCCCCGCGTCGGCGTTCTGCTCCCCGACGGCAAAGGCGTAGGCGCAGATCAGGCGGTTTTCGTGCGCCGCTTTGGACTCGTGCGCCACCTTCTTTTCATAGAGGAACTTCGCCTTTTTTTGTACGTTCAGCCCGCCCGGCAGGACCCCCTCGTCCCGCAGGCCCCGCGCGACGGTGTCTTTCATCTGCTCCCACACGCGGCGGGCAAAGTCGCGCACGCCCTCGCCCTCGCGGGCGACGACGTACTCCCAGAGCGCCATCCCCTCGCGTTTGCACAGCTCCGCGATCTGAAAAAAGGTGTCCTCCGGATAGACCCGGGGCGCGCGCTCTCTCTCCTCCCCCTCGCACACGATCCGCCCGCCCCCGACGCTCATCACGCGCAGGCGGCCGATCTCCCGCCCGCCGCGATAGGCGACGAGGTCCAGGGTGTTCGGGTGCGGCAGGTCGGCCGTTTCACTGTCAAAGCGCACGTTCACGGGCAGGGGAGCGAGGGTCGTTTCGATCACGCGGTCGGTGCCGTGTCCGCGCCCGGTCTTGGCCAGCGAGCCGTAGAGCGTCACCTCGTAGCGATCCGCGTCGGGAAAGCGCGCGGCGGCGACGCGGCAGGCGCTCTCCGGCCCCATGGTATGCGAGCTGGACGGGCCGCGCCCGATGCGGTACAGCGCCCGCAGAGACTCCATCGGCATGATCGTTTCCTCCGTGTTTTTCTGTCACTACCATACACCAAAATGCCCCAAAATGCAAGAGCCATCCCTCCCTCGCACACGTTTTTCAAAAAAAGGCCCGAAAATCCCGCCCGCCTCCTCCCGTCTGCCTTCTTTTGCCCGCTCGCCCGCTTTTTTTCGCGCCGCACGCACCGCCCCGCCGCGGGAGGCCTCGCGCGGGCAGGCGCGAATAGAAATATCTATGACAATAAATTCTTATGAAAACTTTGTTGAAAAACCGCCCCCGCCTGTGCTACAATGTGAAAGGACCGCCGCGCCGCGGCGGTGAAAAACCGACCGACAACCCGCGCGGAAAACCCGCGCGGCGAAAAACCGACCGAAAGAAGAGAGCTATGCAGATCGCCGTTTTGATCAAACAGGTGCCGGGCACGACGCACGTCGAGATCGACCCCGACACGGGCACGCTGCGCCGGGACGGCGTCGCGGCCAAGATGAACCCCTACGACCTCTTTGCGCTCGAAGAAGCCCTGCGCCTCAAAGAAAAGCACGGCGCGTCGGTGACCGTCGTCACCATGGGCCCGCCGCAGGCGGCGTCGGTCGCCGAGGAGGCGCTCTGTATGGGCGTGGACGGCGCCTACGTTCTCTCCGACCGCAAGTTTGCGGGCGCGGACGTGCTGGCGACCGGCCGCACGCTGGCGAGAGGTCTGCAGATCGTCGCCAAAAGGGAGGGGTTTTCGCATTTTGACCTCATTTTGTGCGGAAAGCAGACCACCGACGGCGACACGGCGCAGGTCGGCCCCGAGGTCGCCCAGCAGCTCGGCCTCCCCCACGTCGCCAACCTGACGCGCATCCGCGAGGTGACCGACGCCCGCGTCACCGTCGACGCCGACATGGGCGAGTACGAGATGACCGTCGCCCTGCCGCTCCCGGCGCTCTGCACGGTCGACAAGGACGTCAACACCCCGCGCCTGCCCTCCGTGCGGCGCCGCTACGAGCGCCGCGACGCCGGAGCGCCGGGGGCTGTGATCCTCACCTTTGCCGACTATGAGGGCGCGGATGAAAAAGAGTCTGGTCTCGGCGGCTCCCCCACCCGCGGCGAGCGCATCTTTCCCCCCGACGTCAACCGAGA
>JAGDBW010000058.1 GCA_017958845.1 Clostridia bacterium
CTCCGATCTCGCCTTTTCCGGCTTTGTGCAGGGTGGCGACGTCAGCGGCGATATCGTCGGGGGACTGATCGGCAGGATCTATGCCCAGAGGCAGATCAGCGACTACGGAGCGCCAAAATCAACCAGAGTCAGCAGGACGTTTGTCGCCTATGAGAGCTATACCGTCGCGCCGACCTTATCCTGCGTCATCGTCACGGGCGATCTCGAGGCTGATACCGCCGCCGCCCTCATCGTCGGGTTGATCGAGCGAAACGCCGCACCGTCGTTTTCCATAAGCGACCTTTATTCGGCCTCTGCCGTGACGGCTGACGGCTTACCCGTTGCCGACCCGGCCGGATACAATCTGCTGCTCTACGTCGAAGACGAAATGACCACCTACTACAACCGGAACGTCGAAAACAGCTCCGAAATCATGATGGGCGTCGCGTCCGGCTCGCCCGTCTCCTGCGACTTGTCGACGAGCGTCTATGACGCGGCCGACTTGACCAACTACAGCGCGGTCGCCTCCCTCACCGCGCATCAGCAGGCCGAGACCGTCTGGGCGCAGAGCGACGTCGGGCCCGTGCCGGTCGTGGCGGATATCGCCGCGCACACCGTCACCTACAAGACCGCCGACGGCGCCGGCACGCTCGGTACGCGCCTGATCATACACGGAAACTCCGGCGTAGCCTGCGCCCCCGCCGCCCCGGCCGTCGCCTCCATGACCTTTGAGGGCTGGAGCGGGTCCGTCGCCGCCGTCACCTCCGACGCGACCGTGCTGGCGACTTACAGCTACCGCGAGTATCTGTCCGCGCTGACCTTCGACGCGGCCTATCTGACCCTGACCGACTCCTTCGCCGTCAACATGCTGATCGCCCTGCCGGACGACGGCGCGATCGACGACGCCCTGGCGTCGGGCGACCTCGTCGTGCGCGTCATCTGCGGCGGCGAGAGCTATCCGATCACTTGGGCCGATCTGTCCCGGGGCGGGGTCGACTATCTCCGCTGCACCTTCGGCGGCCTCGACGCGGCCCGCATGGGCGAGACCCTGACCTACCAGATCCGGGTGTGCGGCGAAGTCGTCCGCAGCGTCGACTACAGCGTGCTCATCTACGCCTCCCGCATGTACCAAAAGGCCGGCTCCTCCGAACAACTCAAGGACCTGCTGGTCGCCATGATGGTCTACGGCGACGCCGCTGAGCAAAAGGCCGGCACCGACGCCTCCGAGACCGTGCTGGCGGCTTTCAAGGCCGCGATCGGCGACGACAGCGTCGCGCCGGCGAAGGATTACGCCGCGCTGGCGCTGACCGACGAGTCCGAAGGCACCGGCGTCTCCGTGGCCCTCCACCTCGGTGCCAGGATCGAAGTGCGCTTCGCGGGTCTGCTTTCGACGCCGACCGTCACCGCGGGCGGCGAGGATATGGCCGTGACCGACAACGGCGACGGCACGTACTCGGTGTTCGTCAACGCCTCGGGTCTGCACCTCAAACTGTGCGTCAACTCCGCCGTGACCTTCTCGGTCGGCGACTATATCGCCCGTGGGATCGCGGGCAGCCTGTTCTCCGCCGCGGAACAAGCCGTGGCGCAGGCGCTGGCCGTCTACATGGACGCGACCCTGACCTATGCCGGCTCGCTCGGCTGACGCCCGCAAAAAAACAAAAAGATAGGAGATAGACGGCAATGAAAGATGAAAAAAAGATCTATCGGTCGCCCGAGATCGAGATCCTCGAGCTGCCGCAGGACCTGCTGGCCAGCGGCGACCCGACCGACACCGACTGGGACGACTTGACCCTGTAAGAAAGCAAAAGAAAAGATCGTCGCCCGCCATCCGGCGGGCGACGATCTTTTCCGTCCTCTCCCTATTTTTCCGCGCTCTCGTCCGGGCAGAGCAGGGCAGAGGCCCAGACCGTCCCGCGGTCGTCCTTTGCCCCCTGCGTCTTGCCGCAGACGATCCCGAGCAGCCGCCCCTCGGCGTCAAACACGCCGCCGCCGCTGTAGCCGGGACGGGCATAGACGTCCAGCGTCAGCCACCGCCCGCCTCCGCTTCCCACCGGCGAGCGTTCGCTTATGCCCGTCACACGCCCGCGGCCGAGACAGGTGCGCCCGCGCTCGTCCAATCCGACCACCCACACCCCGGCGCCGACCGAGAGGGCAGGGTACTCCCACGTCGCCCGCTCTCTTTGTGCGACGGTCGGCGCGTCCATCCACGTCCGCTCATCCGTTTTCATCTCATCTCCCGCCGCCGTCTCATCCTCCGGACCCGCTCGCACGTCGCCCGCCTTCCCCTCCGACCGCTCCGCCGCCAGCCACATCCTGTCCGCCGCGTCGTCCGCGTACAGTACGCGCGCACGTCTTTGCGCGCCGTCGTCCCACACTGTCACGATCGCGGGCGCGCCGGAGGGGAGCAGATGCGCGCAGGTCAGCCACGCGCCGTCGCCCACCGACACGCCGCACCCGCTCCGCAGATGCAGACGTCCGTTTTGGTCGAGATAGCGCACCTCCACGCGCACCGACCGCTCCAGGATCCGCTCGACGACCGCGATCTGACGCGTCGGATCGGCTCTCCCGCTCCCGCCGCTCCGCGGCGTCCCTTCCGCCCCCTCCGCCTCCGTCAGACAAAAGGGGAGCGCCGCCTCCGTACCGATCCGCAAGGCCGCCCCGAAAAGAAGGAAAAAAACGCAAACAAACCGCATTTTGCGTTGAAAAGCAGAAAAAAAGCGGGAAATCATCTTTACAAACCCCTCGGCTTTTTGTATAATCAAAAGAGAAAAAACCACTTCGCACCCCCACCAAAAAGCAAAAAAAGGAGCGATACCGACATGGCACAGTGGCTGGGCGACAGCGTGATCTGCCGACACCATACGAGCGAGGGCGTCATCATCCCGCCGCTCGACTTTTCCGACGCCCTGGGGGTGCTGCTGGTCGAGAGCGGCCGCGTGCGCGCGCAGATCGGCGGCGAGACGGCGACGCTCGCGGCGTCGCAGATCCTCTTTGTCCCCGAGGGCATGATGGCCTGCGTCACCGCCGAGCGCACGGCGTCGGTGCTGCTCTTGGCCTACCCGTTCCCCATGATACGGGACAACATGGAGCGCCTCGACCGGGAGCTCTTTGAGATGATGATGCTCCAGTCCCGCGTCTCGCCCCTCTGCCTGACCCAGCAGGACAAGATCTATCTCAAGGTCTACGAAGCCCTGCGCTCCGCCGAGACCGAATACAGCGCCAAAGAACCGTGCTACGTCCTCTCCATGCGCGCGCAGGCCTGCCGCATCACGGCCCTGTTGCTCCGTCATTATTCCGTCCAGCGCACCGACGACGACCGCCTCCGCTACCACAACGTCGCGCGGCTGGCCGAAGCGCTGAGCTACGTCGAGCGTCACCCGGGCGAAAAGTTGACGGTGCCGCTCCTCGCCGAGCGCATCCACCTCTCCGCCGACTACTTCTCCCATCTCGTGTGGCGCTGCACCGGCAAGACCGCGGTCGCGTATCTGCACGCCGTCCGCATCAACATGGCCATGCGCCTGCTCTGCGACACGGACCAAAAGATCGCCGACGTCGCCCGCGCCGTGGGATACGACGGCGCCGACTATTTCTCCCGCCTCTTCCGCGACAGCTGCGGCTGTACCCCGGCGGCTTTCCGCGCCCGGATGCGCGCGTGATCCGGCTTCGGCCGACCCGCCTCCGCCGCCCGGCCCGCGCGTCCTTTGTCTGCGCCGCCGTCCCGCGCCGGATGACCGCCTGACAGTCCGTTTTACCCTATTCATTGTTGCACAAAAAAATGCGTTTGAAACAGTCGTTTCAAACGCATTTTTGCTCCGGAGACCAAAACCCCCGGCTTATTCTCCTTTTTTGAGGACCTTGAGCTCTCCTTTGCCCCGCACATAGTCGGCCGTGACCGTCACGGTGTCGACGTCCGAGCGGGAGGGGATCTCATACATCGCGTCGGCGATCACGTTTTCCATGATCGCCCGCAGTCCCCGCGCGCCGCTCTCCTTTTCCATGGCGAGATGCGCCAGAGCGCGAAAGGCCTCTTCCTCAAAGACCAGCTTGACCCCGTCCATCTCAAAGAGCTTCTGATACTGCTTGTACATGGCGTTTTTCGGCTCGCGGATGATCCGCACCAGCGCGTCCTCGTCCAGATTGTCCAGACTGACGATCACGGGCAGCCGCCCCACCAGCTCGGGGATCAGACCGTACTTGACGATGTCGTGGCTTGTCACATCCCTGAAGACCCCGTGCGCCACTCTCTCCGACTTCTTCATCACATCACCGCCAAAGCCGATGGTCTTGTTCCCTCGTCTTTGCTCGATGATTTCTTCCAGCCCGTCAAAGGCGCCCCCGCAGATAAAGAGGATGTTCTCGGTGTTGATCTGAATAAACTCCTGGTTGGGGTGCTTGCGGCCGCCCTGCGGCGGCACGTTGGCCACCGTGCCCTCCAGGATCTTGAGCAGCGCCTGCTGGACGCCCTCGCCCGACACGTCGCGGGTGATCGAGCGGTTTTCGCTGCGCCGCGAGATCTTGTCGATCTCGTCGATATAGATGATGCCTTTTTCGGCGCGCTCCACGTCATAGTCGGCGGCCTGGATGAGCCGCAGGAGGATGTTTTCCACGTCCTCGCCCAAATATCCGGCCTCGGTCAGCGTCGTCGCGTCCGCGATGGCAAAGGGGACCTTGAGCGTCCGGGCCAGCGTCTGGGCCAGATAGGTCTTGCCCACGCCCGTGGGGCCCAGCAGCAGCACGTTGCTCTTCTGCAGCTCCACCTCGTCCGCGCTCGTCTCCTTGCGTTTGGCGGCGGTTTCTCTTGAGAGGATGCGTTTGTAGTGGTTGTAGACCGCCACCGACAGCGTCCGCTTGGCGCGTTCCTGGCCGATCACGTGCAGGTCCAGCATCTCCTTGATCTGCTGCGGTTTCGGCAGATCCTCAAAGGTCAGGGCATCGACGGCGACGCCCGACTTTTCGGCCTGCATCGCTTCGGCAATCAGCTCGTTGCAGGCCTCGACGCAGTTGTTGCAGATATACGCGCCGCTCTGTGACGGGATGAGAAACGCCA
>JAGDBW010000059.1 GCA_017958845.1 Clostridia bacterium
AAGAGGGGCGCGGCCCCTCTTTTTTTTGCGGTTGTCGGACGGATGGACGTGGATGGGAGACGCGGGATAGGTGGGTGGATGAGGGGGATACGGGCGGGGGTTTTTGTTTTTTTCTCCTGCTTTGGCGGCTGTCAGATGCCGAGGACCATCTTGGCGATGGAAAAATAGACGACGAGCGACACCGCGTCGACGACCGTCGTGATGAACGGGCTGGCCATCACGGCCGGGTCGAGGCGGAGCTTTTGGGCCAGGATCGGCAGGGAGCAGCCGATGAGCTTGGCGCAGATGACGGTGGAGAAGAGGGTGACGGCGACGACGGCGGCGACGGTGACCGTGACGTTTTGGGGTCCCATGATGAGGCGGTCGACGAGCAGCAGCTTTCCGAACGTGATGACCGACAGGGTCAGGCCGCAGAGGATGGCGACGCGCAGTTCTTTCCAGAGGACCGTGAGGATCTGGCGCGGCTCGACTTCGCCCAGCGACAGGCCGCGGATGACCGTGACGGAGGCCTGGGAGCCGGAGTTTCCGCCCGTGTCCATGAGCATGGGGATGAAGGCGGTCAGGGCCAGCGAGGCGGCCAGGGCGCTCTCGAACGAGGAGATGATCATGCCGGTAAAGGTGGCGGTGACCATGAGTAGCAGCAGCCACGGGATGCGGTTGCGCCAGATGCGGAAGACGCCGGTCTTGAGGTAGGGGGTGTCGGAGGGGGCCATGGCGTTCATCTTGGCGAAGTCTTCTTCGGTCTCTTCGTGGATGACGTCCATGGCATCGTCGAAGGTGATGATGCCGACCAGGCGCTCCTCGGCGTCGGTGACGGGGAGGGCGATGAAGTTGTACTTTTCAAACAGGTGGGCGACCTATTCTCTGCCGGCACCCGTGCGGACGTAAATGACGTCGGGGTTCATCAGATCTATGACCTTGGCGTCCGGGGAGGCAAGGAGCAGGGCTTTGACGTCGATGACGCCGATCAGGTGCCGGTTGTTGTCGGTGACGTAGCAGGTGTAGACGCTCTCCTTGTCGTACGCCTGGCGGCGGATGGCGGCAAAGGCCTGCTCGACCGTCATGTGCCCGTAGAGGCGCATGTACTCGGGCGTCATGATGCCGCCGGCGCTGTCGGAGTCGTATTTGAGCAATTCGTTGATGGAGCGGCGGTTTTCGACCGTGGACTGGGCGAGGATCCGCTTGACGACCGAGGCGGGCATCTCCTCGATCATATCGACCGTATCGTCGAGGTACATTTCGCTGAGCACGTCGTGCAGCTCCCGGTCGGTAAAGCCGCGGATGAGCTGCTCCTGCATGTCCGGCTCCATCTCGGCGAAGGCCTCGGCGGCCAGTTCTTTGGGCAGAAGGCGATAGACGCGCGTCTGATCCTGCTCGGGCAGCTGCGGCAGGATCTCCGCGATGTCGGCGCCCTCGAGACGCGACAGCTCGCGGTGAAGCGTGCCCCACTGCTGTCCGTCGATCCAGCCGATGACCGTCTCGACCTCGGGCACGCCGGTCTCGATGTCGTCGTCCTCTTCGTCGTCTTCTTTTTTGTCTTCCCCGCCGGCGGGCGGCGCGGGGGGCTCGTCGTCGGAAGCGGAGGCGGCGGAGGGGACGTCCGTGACGTCGAGCAGGGACGTCTGTCCGGGGACGTTGTCGTCGGGGACGGCGTCAGAGGGGGCGTCGGGGTCGGGGACGGCCGTGACGGTGGCGGCCTCTATGGCTGTTTCTTTGCTTTTGCCGTCGGCCGGGCGGCGGTCGATCGGCGTCTCGTCCGGCTCGCGGACGGGGGTCGCGTCGGGCATTGTCCCGACGTCGGGGAGACGGTCGGTCGGGGCCGGCGTGTCAAGCGTCTTTTTTTCTTTTTCGGACATGGTGCGCCTCCTTGTATCGGGGATCAAAAAGAAAACACCGGACAAAACCGGTGTCGATCGCTCGGACGCCGGTCGGGTCTATCGGGGGATGCGGGTCGTACTCGGGGGGTGTGTGCCTTCGGTGTCCATGTGCTTTCCTCTTGTCGGCCGCGGCGCGCGTGCGCGGCGGTCATTTTTTTCTCGGTTATAGTATAGCCCCGCGCGGCGAAAAAGTCAACCGCAAGAGGAAGTTTTTGTCGGTGGGAGTGGTCTTTTTTGCAGATAGTGGGGGCTGTGTTCTCACGGGCGGGCAAAAGACATATATTGTGATAAAAAAAGACAGGGGACAGGCGGATGAGGTGGCTTTTGTGCGGGGCGACGGGACGCATGGGGCGCGAGACGGCGCGCCTGATCGCGGCGGGCGGCGAGGAAGCCGTCGCCTTTGACGCGCGGACGGCAGAGAGCGGAGACGTGCGGGGCGACGTGATGGTGGATTTTTCGGTCCCGGAGGCGACGGAGGGCAACCTCGCGGCGGCGCTCCGGCTCGGCTGTCCGCTCGTTTTGGGTACGACGGGCCAGGGACCGCGGGAGGCGGAGATGATCGGCCGGGCGGCGGAGAAGATCCCGATCCTGTGGTGCGCCAACTTTTCCCGCGGGGCGGCTCTGCTGGCACAGCTGGCGGCGACGGCCTGCGCCGGCTGGGAGGGAGAGAGCGCGCTGGTGGAACAACACCGGGCGGGCAAGCGCGACTGCCCGAGCGGAACGGCCGAAATGATCGGAAAAAGTATCCTGTACGTTCTGAACAGTCTCAAAAAAGTGACCGTTATGGGCGGCGACAGAGTGGTCGTACATCCGGCGACGCAAGGAAAGCTGGAACGGAAGGAAGCCGTTGATATTGCTAAAAGGAATTTAACTTTACTTGCGAACGAGGTGGAAGCATTTAACGGACAGAATATGAAAGTTTGTCTCGAGACGATGGGAAAACTCGCTCAGATCGGCGACGCCGAAGAGACGGCCGATTTCTGCGCTATTGCGCCTTTCTTTTATCCCTGTATCGACTTCGGTCATCTCAATGCGCGCACCTTCGGCTCGCTGAAAACGACGGACGACTATCTGCGTGTGTTCGACGCGTTTTTGAATAAGCTGCCTTTCGAGAAAGTGAAGAATACGCATATTCATTTTTCTAAGATCATGTACGGAAGCAAAGGGGAAATCAAGCACCTTACTTTCGAGGATACGGTTTACGGGCCGGAATTCGAGCCGCTGTGCGAGGCCATTCTGAAACTCGGACTGGAGCCGTATATCATTTGCGAATCGGACGGAACTCAAGCGGAAGATACCGTGACGATGAAAAATATCTATCTGTCGCGCATATAATGGAGGAATGATAAGGAAAAGAGGCAAAACGCTGTTTGTTGTTTTCGTTATTCTTTCACTTTTATCCGTCTATTATTTTGCCGTTTTCATCCCCGCAACGCGCTCGCTTTGCAAAAAAGAAGTCGAAGCGGTGATAAGAAACACCATCAATCAATCCAA
>JAGDBW010000060.1 GCA_017958845.1 Clostridia bacterium
CCATGACCAACCGCACGCTGACCTTTGACGCCGTGGTGCGGCGTCTGCGCGCCAACACCGCCGACTTTGCCGCCGAGCCGACGATCGCGGCGGCCGCCGCCGCGGCCCAACCCGCGACGGTGACGGTGCTGGCCGGACCGGACGAGGAGACGGTGAGCGCCTTTTCCAGCGGGGTGATCCTCTCGCGGGAGGAGGACGGCACGGCGCTGATCCTCTGTTGTACGCACGCGGTGGAACATTTTTCGGTGCTGTCGGTGTGTACCTATGACAACTACAAGCTGCCCGCGACCGTGGTGGGCATGGACTGGGAGAGCGACGTGACCCTGCTGCGCGTCAACACGGCGGGGCTCGATCTGCGCGTGGCCGAGCCGACGCTGCGCACGCCGACTTTGGGCGAGACGGTGCTGGTACTGGGCAACCCGCTCGGCTCGTCGGGGGTGTGCCTGTCGGTGGGCTTTGTGAGTATGCCGACGTGCACCATCTCGGTCAATCATATCGAACAGACGCTGATGAAACTCGACTGCGCCGTCAACCACGGCAACTCGGGCGGCGGCGTCTTTGACACCGAGGGGCGTCTGATCGGCATGGTCAGCGCCAAGGTGAGCGAGATGGACGGCCGTCCGGTGGAGGGGGCGGCGTTTGCCGTGCCGATCGAGCGCGTGTACGCCGCGGCCGAGGCGATCAGGCGCGACGGGTACGTGGCGGGCGCGAACACCCTGGGCCTGTCGGTCAAAGAGAGCCTCTCGGAGAGCTCTCCCATCGAGATCGCCTCCTTTGCCTACACCGAGCGCGAGGCGGAGGCGGGCGCGCCGTTCGTGCCGCAGGCGGGCGACGTGATCGTGGCCTTTCGGGTCGGCGAGGAGGCCTACCGCTACTTTCGGGTCGGGAGCACGTCCGTGTCGTTTGCGCAGGCGCTGTCGATGATGCGCGGCGCGGTGGCGGCGGGCGAGCAGGGAGACAGCGTGACGCTGCTCGTCATGCGGGGCACCCAGGTCTATACCCTGCCCCTGCCGATCTGTCCGGCCGGGCGATACAGCGACCTGTGACGGGGCTCGTCGCCCTGCCCTTTTTTGGGCGCGGGCGACGCAAAGAAAAAGGATCGAACGAAAAAGCAAAGACAGCGGAACGGGAAAAACAAAAGCGAAAAAAAGACGAAACGGAAAAGGACGGTCGCCGGCAAACATGCCGGCGCCCGTCCGTTTTTTTGGCGTTATAGGCGGGGGTTTCAGGTCGAGACGATCTTTTTGAAGGTCTTTTTGCCGCGGCGGAGGAGCAGACCGGCGGCGAGATCGGCCTTGGTATAGGTCTTGCGGGTGTCGGTGACCTTTTCGCCGTCGGCGGTCACGCCGCCCTGCTCGACCGCGCGGCGGGCTTCGCTGCGCGAGGGGGTCAGCTCGGCCAGGACGAGCAGCGACAGGATGTCGAGCGCGCCGTCGACAAAGTCGGCGTCGGACAGCGAAAGGGTCGGGACGGCCGCGTCCGCGCCGCCCTCAAAGAGCGAGCGGGAGGCCGCGCGGGCGCGCTCGGCCTCGGCGGTTCCGTGTACCATGCTCGTCAACTCAAAGGCGAGGATGTCTTTGATCTCATTGATGCGCGAGCCCTCCCAGGCGCTCATCTGCTCGATCGTATCCAGCGGCAGGAAGGTGAGCATCCGCACGCATTTGAGCGCGTCGGCGTCGCCGACGTTGCGCCAGTACTGGTAGAAGTCGTAGGGGCTGGTCTTTTCGGGGTCGAGCCAGACGGCGTTGCCGGCTGTTTTGCCCATCTTTTTGCCCTGCGAGTCGGTGAGCAGGGTGATGGTCATGGCGTGGGCGTCCTGCCCCAGTTTGCGCCGGATGAGCTCGGTGCCGCCGAGCATGTTGGACCACTGGTCGTCGCCGCCGAACTGCATGTTGCATCCGTAGGTGCGGAAGAGGTGATAAAAGTCGTAGGACTGCATGATCATGTAGTTGAATTCGAGGAAGGACAGGCCCTTCTCCATGCGCTGCTTGTAGCACTCGGCGCGCAGCATGTTGTTGACGGAGAAGCAGGCGCCCACCTCACGCAGCAGCTCGATGTAGTTGAGCTTTAACAGCCAGTCGGCGTTGTTGAC
>JAGDBW010000061.1 GCA_017958845.1 Clostridia bacterium
AACCGCCCAAAAGTCCGCACCCCGGACCGCCGCGCCCAAGAGCAAACCCGCCGCCAAAAAGCCCGCCGCCCCCGATCAAAAGGACAAAAGCCCCACCTGACGCCGGGAGAGCGGCCCGCGCCCGCTCCTGCGCGCCCGCCCCGCTTTTCTCCGCTTTTTCTCTCGCCCGCAGCGCCGACCGGGAGGTCGGCGCTGCGGGCGAGAAAAACAGCGGAGAAAAGCTGGGCGGGCGCGCGGGCCCGCTGTGGCGGGCGCGGGCCGCTCTCCCGGCGTCAGGTGGTGCTTTTGTCCTTTTGGTCGGGGGCGGCGGGCTTTTTGGCGGCGGGTTTGGCGCTTTTGGCTTTGGCGGCGGGTTTGCTCTTGGCCGCGGCGGTCCGGGGTGCGGACTTTTGGGCGGTTTTTTTCTTTTGGCCGGCTTTTGCGGCGGGTTTGGCACCCTCGGCTTTGTGGAAGTCGAACTCCACGCGGCCGTCCATGATCTCCAGCGACGCGCCGAACGTGCGGCCGGCGCGGGAGCGGAAGCCGAAGAGCTTTTCGGTCTTGCCGCGGGCGAGCAGGTCCCGCGTCTCGGCGGCGCCGATGCCGCGGCCGCACAGCTCAAAGGGCACGCGGAAGGTGCAGCCGTCGGCGTAGCCCATACAGCCGTAGGCGGTCTTTCCGCAGACGACGTTTTTGCCGCACACGGGACAGCGCCCCATGATCTCGCCGACGCGGCCGTGATCGACCGGGGCGGCCCGGACGGGCGCGACCGACGCGGCGGGAGAGAGGGCAAACACTTCGCTGATCTCCCTCTCGGCCAGCTCGACGCTCTCGCGCACGGTCATGCGGCCGTGGTAGACGGCTTTGAGCGCCTGGCCGAGCTGGGAGGTCTTGTATTTGTCCATGCTGATGTGCAGCGTCTGCAGGGCTTCGATGAGAAATTCACCGTCGGGCAGGATGGTGTAGACGTCCTTTTTTAGGTCGATATAGCGGCTCTTGCGCGCGTTGTCGATGATGCCGGTGCGGGTGGCCTCGGTGCCGAGTTCCAGCCCCTCGAAGATGGCGCGGTAGTCCTCGGCGTCGTCGCCCGGCGCGCCCTCCTCCGCCTGCCGCTCGTCGGCGGCGGCCTTGTCGTCCCGAAAAGGGTTTTTGAGATAGTTGTTGAGCGTTTCGATGGTGTAGTGCCGGGGCGGGGTGGTCTCCTTTTGGCGCGGGGCAAAGCGGACGCGGACCTCGTCGCCCACCTCGAGGGCGGGGAGGATCTTGTCTTTTTTGGTATATTCGTCAAAGCGCGTCCAGCCGGGCTGGAGCAGGCTGGTCCCTTTGAGCGAAAAGGTCTCGAGGTCTCCGAGCGCAATGGTCATCTCGCTCCGCTGCACCCGGCAGGGCTCGGAGCAGAACACCGCGACAAAGCGGTGAAAGACGGTGGAGTAGACCTGGAGTTCCCTCTCGGAGAGGGCCGCCTTGTCCGGTATCTTGTAGGTGGGGGTCAGGGCCGAGTGGGACTCGATCTTGCTGTCGTCAAAGATATACTTGCTGTCCCTGAAGGACACCGGATAGCCCATGCCGGCCACGCTGCCGACGATGGCGCGGATCTTGTCGCGCTCGGCGGTGGCAAGGTACTCGGAGTTGGTGCGCGGGTAGGTGAGATAGCCCTTTTCGTACAGGCCCTGCACGATCTCCAGACTGTCCTTCATGGACATCTTGTATTTTTTGCCCAGTACGTTCTGCAGGGTGGAGAGGGAGTAGAGCTTTCCCGGATAGAGGGTCTGCTCTTCGCTCTTTTTGTCGGTGACGACGGCGCGGGCGGCGTTGTAGGCGCGGGCGGCGGCCTCAGCTTCTTCTTTTTTGTCGGCGGGGTAGCGCACCGAGGAGACGAGCTCGACCTTTTGGCCTCCCGTGACCGCGTCGGAGACGAGCTGGTAGTAGACCTCGGGGACAAAGCTGCGGATCTCGGCGTCGCGGTCGTAGATGGCCTTGACGATCGGGACGATGACGCGGCCGACGCGGAGCAGCCGCCCCGTCTGCAGGGTGGCGTAGCGCGTGAGGTTGACCCCGTAGAGCCAGTCGATGTAGGTGCGGGCGTAGCCCTCCTCGGCCAGCCGGTCGTAGGCGGCCTCGCTCTCCATCTCGGACAGGGCTTTGGCCACCGTCTGGGGCGTCTGGTCCGGCAGCCACAGGCGCAGGCAGGGCTTTTTGGTTTTCAGGGCCGTCTGCACGCAGGTGCGGACGATGATCTCGCCCTCCCGGTCGGCGTCGCCTGCGTTGATGATCGTGTCGACGTCGGGGCGGTTGCACAGCCCTTCGATGATCCTGTACTGGCGCTCCACGCCCCGGTCGGCGTCGCGGTCGCCGCTGCGGCGGATCTCAAAGCGGAACTCGCGCGGAAAGCACGGGAGATTGTCCATGGTCCACTTTTGCTTGGTTTTTCCTTTTTCCGCCGGGGCGGCGGGATCGGCGTAGGCCTCGACGTCGCACAGCGAAAACAGGTGGCCGAACGCCCAGGTGATGAGGTAGCCCTGCCCTTCCAGGTAGCCGTCCCGGCGGTTCATGGGCCCGATCCCGGCCGCGATGTTGCGTCCGAGCGACGGTTTTTCGGCGATGATGAGTTTCATCGAGCGGCTCTCCTTTCTGACACAGGTATGCATGATTGTAGCACAGCACGATCCGTTTTGCAAGAGAAATTTTGCCCTTGTTTTGCAAAAGGGATGCGGCGGCCGATCAAAAAACCGCCGAAAAAAGGGCGCCCGCCCCGATAGCCCTGCGCCCGATCCGCACAGAGACGGCAGGGAGCCGCCGCCGGACCGGGCGGCGAAAACAGAAAGAAAGCCGCCGATCGGACCGACGACGCAAACCGGCAAAAAAACGCCGTCCCGGATCGAGCGGCGGCGCGGGGAGCGGTCACAGACCGCACCGGTCGAGGGAGAGGAGGCGCCTCTTTGCCTCCTCTCCGAGAGCAAAGCCGCCCTCCCCGTGCGCGGCGCGGACGCGGTGACAG
>JAGDBW010000062.1 GCA_017958845.1 Clostridia bacterium
GGGTCGGCGCACGGTTGAGGAGCACCGGATGCTCGCGAATGACGTATTCGAGCGCGTCCCAGACCTCGGGGAAGACGCGGTCGACCTTCTTCTTCGCGTCCTTGATGCTGGTCGCCTTCTGCGTTTCGAGCAGGCGCTTCATCACGAACGGACGGAAAAGCTCCAGCGCCATCTCTTTGGGCAGTCCGCACTGGTAGATCTTGAGTTCCGGGCCGACGACGATAACCGAACGGCCGGAATAGTCGACGCGTTTGCCGAGCAGGTTCTGGCAGAAGCGTCCCTGTTTGCCGCGCAGCATATCGGACAGAGACTTGAGCGGGCGGTTGGAGGCACCGGTGACGGGTTTGCCGCGTTTGCCGTTGTCGATCAGGGCGTCGACGAACTCCTGGAGCATGCGCTTTTCGTTGCGGATGATGATCTCGGGCGCGTTGAGCTCCAGCATCTTTTTGAGTCGGTTGTTGCGGTTGATGACCCGGCGATAGAGTTCGTTGAGGTCGGAGGTGGCAAAGCGGCCGCCGTCGAGCTGGACCATCGGGCGCAGGTCGGGCGGGAGGACCGGAAGCGCCTCGAGGATCATCCATTCGGGACGGTTGCCGGATTTTCGGAAGGCCTCGACCACCTCAAGGCGTTTGATGATCCGGACCTTCTTTTGGCCGGAGGAGACGGCGAGCTCCTCGCGCAGTTCTTTGGAGAGTGCTTCGATGTCGATCTTTTTGAGCAATTCGCGGATCGCCTCGGCGCCCATGTCGGCGCGGAAGTCGTTTTCGTACTTTTCGTAAGCGGAACGATACTCCGCGTCGGTGAGCAGCTGCTTTTCTTCCAGCGGGGTGCTGCCCGGGTCGATGACGATATAGCGCGAGAAGTAGAGCACACGCTCCAGCAGACGGGGCGAGATGTCAAGCAGCAGACCCATGCGTGAGGGGATAGCTTTGAAGTACCAGATATGGGAGACGGGCGTGGCGAGCTCGATGTGTCCCATGCGCTCGCGCCGCACCTTTTTGGTGGTGACTTCTACCCCGCACTTTTCGCAGATCTTGCCGCTGGCGCGGAGGCGCTTGTACTTTCCGCACATGCACTCCCAGTCTTTGGTCGGCCCGAAGATGCGTTCGCAGAACAATCCGTCCCGCTCCGCTTTGAGGGTGCGGTAGTTGATGGTTTCGGCTTTGGTGACCTCGCCGTAAGACCAGGAACGGATCATCTCGGGAGACGCGAGCCCGATGCGAATGGAGTCAAATACTTTTCTTTCCATATGATAGTATCCGGACGGTGTAAAAAACCGTATTCCTCTCTCTTGTTTTGCGGCCTGTCTTACAGGTCAAGGTCATCTTCGAGGTTTTCGTTTTCGTCGTAGATCTCTTCTTCGGGGGCGAAATCGTCGTCGTCCTCTTCTTCGAAGTCGTCTTCGTCTTCTGCGTCTTCTTCGAGGTCATCGTCCTCTGCGAGAGCGCGATCCACCGACGCGTCGATCTCATCGAGCGACGCGGGGGTACGGGTGTTGACATCGTCATCGACGATCTCGGACAGACCGACCTCGTTCCCCTCGGCATCCAGCACCCGGATGTCGAGCGCGAGGGACTGGAGTTCTTTGACGAGGACCTTGAACGCTTCGGGCACGCCGGGCGGGGGGATGTTCTGCCCTTTGACGATCGCCTCGTAGGTCTTGGTACGGCCGGAGATGTCGTCGGACTTGACCGTCAGGATCTCCTGCAGCGTGTAGGCCGCGCCGTAGGCCTCGAGCGCCCACACTTCCATCTCGCCGAAGCGCTGGCCGCCGAACTGCGCTTTGCCTCCCAGAGGCTGCTGGGTGACCATCGAGTACGGGCCGTTGGAACGGGCGTGGATCTTGTCGTCTACGAGATGATGCAATTTGAGGTAATACATGATGCCGACCGTGACGGGATTGTCAAACGGCTCGCCGGTGCGGCCGTCGTAGAGAGTCATCTTTCCGTCTATGACGCGGACGGTCTCGGTCTTCATCAGCTCATCGACCTTGGCTCTGTCGTCGGCGATGGCCTGGTCGACGCGGATGAGATCCTTGTTTCCGTTTTCGTCGATCTTTTCGATAAACACGGCTTTGCCCTTGAGCGATTCGCCGGGGCGGATCTCACGGCAGTAGCCGGCGCGCCGGAGCTGTTCGATGATGTCCTTTTCGTTGGCGCCGTCAAAGACGGGGGTCATGATCATCTCGTTGAGCTTTTTGGCGGCGATGCCGAGGTGGACCTCCAGCACCTGGCCGATGTTCATACGCGAAGGCACGCCCAGCGGGTTGAGCACGATGTCCAGCGGTGTGCCGTCCGGCAAAAACGGCATATCCTCCGGCGGGAGGATGCGGGACACGACACCTTTGTTGCCGTGACGGCCGGCCATCTTGTCGCCGACGGAGATCTTGCGCTTTTGGGCGATGTAGAC
>JAGDBW010000063.1 GCA_017958845.1 Clostridia bacterium
CACACAAAAAAGTCCCCGCCACCCACAAGAGAGGCCCCGCCCACTCGCCGATCCGCCCCGGGAGATCCGCCCGCCACCGGCGCCGGGGGTCCCTCGGTTTTTTCTTTGTCCTCTCTCCTGCGCCGACCGTACCGCCCCTGCCGATCGTGCCGCCCGTGCAGGCCCCGCCGTTCTTCTTTCGCCTCTCTGTCGGTCTCTCTTTCATATCTCGCCCCCGCGCACCGAAAAAGCGAAAAAAACAGCGCTCGCGCCGCGCGGCAGACACTTGACTTTCGCGGGCGCGGTCATTATAATAAAAAACAGATTAGTCATATCGGGAACCTCCGAAAAATCATAGGAAAGGGAACGAGAAAATGAAGTTTCATCCCACCTTCGACCCCGGTTTTCAGCCTCTGATCCTGACCCTGCGCGACTACGTCCGCCGCGCCGAGAGCGGCGCTCACCACACCCTCACGCTGGTCGTCGAGCGCAACAACGGCTACAACTACACCTACACCCTCCCCATCTCCGAAGACCCCGCCGAGCTGCCCCTGACCCTGCGTCTGTCCGAGCGCCTGCTCAAAAATCTGCTGTGGCTCATCGGCGGCTTCCGCGTCTACGTGTGCGGCGACGAGCGCGTCTTTGCGCACCTGCGCGACGCCTACTCGGCCACCGGTCCCCGCGCTTTCGACTGCGAATTTGTCCGGAGCGTCTACGAACATCCCCTCGAGATCCTTTCGGTCACCCCCGACCGTCTCCCCGCGCCCAGGTCCTGCTCGCTCTCGGTCGGCGGCCACCTCGACGGATGCCGCATCGGTTTCGACGCGGGCGGCAGTGACCGCAAGGTCAGCGCCGTCATCGACGGCGAGACCGTCTACAGCGAGGAGGTCGTCTGGTATCCCAAACTCAACAGCGACCCGTCCTACCACTACGAGGGCATCCTCGAAGCCATGAAGACCGCCGCCTCCAAGATGCCGCGCGTGGACGCCATCGGCGTCTCCTCCGCCGGCGTCTACGTCGACAACCGCATCATGGTCGCCTCCCTCTTTATCAAGGTGGGCAAACAAGACTACGACGCTCACGTCAAAAATATGTATATCGACGTCGCCCGCGAGGTCGCGCCCGGCGCGCCTCTGCAGGTCGCCAACGACGGCGACGTCACCGCGCTGGCCGGCGCGATGAGTCTGGGCGAGGGCCGCGTGTTCGGCATCGCCATGGGCACCAGCGAGGCCGGCGGATACATCAACGCAGAGGGAGGGCTCAACGGCTGGCTGACCGAGCCGGCGTTCATCCCCATCGATCTCAACCCCGACGCCGCCCCGGCCGACGAGTGGAGCGGCGACGTCGGCTGCGGCGTCAAGTACTTCTCCCAGGACGGCGTCATCAAACTGGCCGAGGCCGGCGGCTACCGCTTTGAAGAGGGTCTCTCCCCGGCCGAAAAACTCAAAGTGATCCAAAAAGAAATGAAAGAGGGCAACCCCCTCGCCCGCACCGTCTACGAGGACATCGGCATCTATCTCGGCTACGCCCTGCCGCAGTACGCGCTCTTCTACGACATCCGCCACGTGCTGCTGCTCGGCCGCGTGACCAGCGGCGAGGGCGGCGAGATCATCGTCGCCAAAGCCAAAGAGGTCCTCGCCGCCGAGTTCCCCGAACTCGATTTTGTGCCCGAGATGCCGGACGAAAAGAGCCGGCGCGTCGGCCAGAGCATCGCCGCGGCCTCTCTGCCCGAGAGCCGCCGCTGACAAACGGACGCACCGCCAACGACTGAAAAAAACCGAAAAAGAAAAAGAGGAACGGCCATGCAAGGTTTTATCAACGTGCGCGCCTGCCTGCCGGGGCAGGGGATCGTCCGCACCAACGTCGGTATCGAACACGGCCGCATCGCCTACATCGGCCCGGACGCCTCGGGCATCACCCCG
>JAGDBW010000064.1 GCA_017958845.1 Clostridia bacterium
CAGTCTGATCGTCACCATCACCGGCGTCGGCGCTATCGTCCTGTGGATCATCGACTTTGTCTGCATGATCATCAAAAAATCCATCTGGCGCGCCCTTTGATCCCAAAGAGCAAAAAACCGCTGCCCGAGGCAGTGGTTTTTTGCTTTGTTCTCTCCCCCGCCGCCGGGGACGCACGGCAAAAAAGCGTTGCAATCCCGGCGGCGGTTTGTTATACTATGCATAGGCGGGCGCGACCCGCGTGACCGCACAAACAAACGACCATCGGAGGAACACCCATGCCTTTGCAAGAACTGGAAAGTTTTGAAAACGTATCCCCCGCCGTGCTGTGGGCGATGCTCATCGTCGGGGGGCTGATCGTCCTCGTGGCGGCGGTCTCTCTCGCCGTCTCGCTGTGGCTGATGATCAAGTACGTCACCTACAACCGCCGCAAAAACACGCGCGGCCTGACGGGCCAGGACGCGGCCCGCATGATCCTGGACAACCACGGCCTCGGGCACATCAAAGTCTCCACCTTCGGCTCGATGCTGTTCGGCAACAGCTACTCCCACTACTTCAAAAAAGTGCGGCTCAGGAGACTGACCACCCAAAAGGCCAGCATCACCTCGCTGGCCATGGGAGCGGAAAAGTCCGCGCTGGCCATCCTCGACAAAGAAGGCGACAAGGACATGCGCACCCGCGTCGTCCTCACGCCCCTGATGTATCTCGGCCCTCTCGCGGTCGTCCCGCTGCTGCTCATCGGCGTGATCGTCGACATTTTGTTTTTCCGTTTTTCCGGCGTCGTCACCCTCGTCGCCGCGATCCTGAGTCTGGCCCTCTTTGCCGTCGCGTTCGTGCTCTCGATCATGACGCTCAAGACCGAAAAAAAGGCGCAGGACCGCGCCTGCCTCATCATGGCCGAGCAGGATATGGCGACGGCCGAAGAGATCGAGACGATGCGCGAGCTCTTCAGACTCTACAACATCCAGTACGTCAACGACATCATCCTGGAGTTTTTGCAGCTGATCATGCGGGTGCTGCAGCTGGTCGCCAAACTCCAACAGAGCTCCGCCTCCTCAAAAAGCCGCTGACCGCGCCGCGGACGGCGCGCCCGTTTTTCGCTCCCGACGCCGTTTTCCCTCCGCGAACGGCGCAAAAAAACGCCTCGACGAGGCGTTTTTTTGTTTTGCCGGTCGGCTGTCTTATGCGCCGGCCGCGCGGTTCAGCGCGTCGGCCATGTCGCGGAGCTTTTCTTCGCTGTGCTCGTCCGGCTTGTCTTTCGGGTCGGTCAGCTCCCACTCGCCCGCCAGCGCCGGCGCGCCGAGCAGGTCCCGCAGACGCCGGGAGGCCTTCGGACACGACGGCCCGGCCATACAGAGCAGCGCGGCGACGGGTTTGTCCTTTAGCTCCTCCCGGTGATCGACGACAAAGGTGCGCAGCGGCGGCGCGATCCGCGACGCCCAGACCGGCGAGGCCAGCACGACCGCGTCGTAGCGGGCGAGATCGACGTCGTACGGCTCCAGTGCCGGCGTCTCGGCCATCACGGCGCTCTTGCCGCCCCACAAAAACTTGCGCCAGCCCTTGTCGGGATAGGCCTTTTTCGGCGTCAGCCGCAACAGGTCCCCTCCCGTGAGCTGTGCGAGGCGGGTCGCGGCATAGTCGGTGTTGCCGGTCAGGGAGTAGCAGACGATCAGCGTTTTCACGGTTCTTTCCTCTTCTCTTTTCGTTTTGGGTCGGCGGTCATTATCTCGCGGGCTTCTGTCCGAGCAGCGCCGCGAGCCGGGGCGCGGGAGCGGCGGGCAACAGACGCGCGAGCCGCTCCAGCGTCGCCTCGTAGGCCTCGCGCGGCGTCTTGCGATAGACGGCGCGGCGGAACTCGTCGCCATAGCGCTCCTCCGGCGTGGTATACTGCGCCAGCCCCCATCCGTAGGGGCGGCCGTCCCGGCCCGTCGGGTAGACAAAGTCGCCGATCAGGAGATAGCACAGGTGTTGGAGACGGTTGACGAGGGTCTCAAAGCCGCCCTTTCCCTCTTTTCCGTAGCCGCCGAGGTCTTTCAGCCGCGTGGAGAGGATCGGGGCGTTGTCGGCCACCAGCCCGTAGAGGAACCGCTCGCGGAACGAGGTCAGCCCGTCGTCGGTGCGCGCGTCAAAGTCGTAGCCGTCCCGCCGCGCGTCGGCAAAGTCAAAGAACGCCTCGCGGCTGACAAACACCGCCTTTCCGCCAAAAAACTTGCCGTAGGCGCAGCCGCTCTCGCGGATGACGGGGCCTTTCCACTCCCACACGCCCTCGCCCTCGCGCGGAAACCACGCCTCCGGCGCGCAGTGTTCCTCGATCGAAAAGCCCTCGATCGCGTTTTTGAAAAACGGCACGAAGCCAAACGTCCGGACGGCCTCGATCAGGTCCTCTTTTTTGCGGATATACAGGTCGAACATGGCTCTTTTCCGCCTTTTTTGACTGTCTGTTGACGCCGCCGCGGGCGGCTGTTTTTTCGTTCGGGCGCGCCCTCAGCGCACAAAGTGGGTCCAGGCCCTCTTTTCTTTGGCAGGCAGGCCGCTTTTGTCTTTTTCGGCCGCGATCGCGCGGAGCAAAAAGGCCATGTTGCGCCCGAGTGTGCGCATGGTCTGCATGCCTTCCTCGTCCCGGACGGCCTCGCCTTCTTCCCGGCCGTGGACGCTGTTCCAGTACGGGCTGGGGACGACGGGCATGCCGCTGATGAGAAAGTATTTGTTGAGTTCGTCAAAGGTGGCGGAGCATCCGCCGCGGCGGGCGACCGTCACGGCCGCGCCGACCTTCATGGTCTTGTCGAACCGCGTGCTGTAAAAGAGACGGTCGAGCAGAGCGATCAGCGTCGCGTTGGCCGACGCGTAGTAGACGGGCGACGCCACGACCAGCCCGTCGGCGGCCTCGAACTTGGGCGCGATCTCGTTGACCGCGTCGTCAAAGACGCAGGCCCCGCGCGCGGCGCAGGTGCGGCAGGCGATGCAGCCGCGGATGTCCCGCGCGCCGACGCAGACCGTCTCGACCTCGATCCCCTCCGCGCGCAG
>JAGDBW010000065.1 GCA_017958845.1 Clostridia bacterium
CTCGTCCACGACGGGCAGCGAGGGGGAGGTGAGCCGTCGCGCGGGGTCGATGGGGCCGCTGCGGGGCAACAGATCGGAGAGCAGGCGGTCGGCCCCGGCCCGGCAGACGACGTAGTAGGAGAGGCCGCTGTCGCCGCGGGAGAGCACGGGCGTGCCCGGCAGGGTGACGTAGGCGACGGAGAGGGTCGGGCGGCGGCGCGCCAGGGCTGTCACGCGGCTGATCGTATCGCGGTCGGCGTCGATGACGGCCCGCCCGCCGAGGGTGGCGACGAGCGAAAGCAGACGCCGGCTGTCGGCGGTGCGCAGGCGGGCGAAGGCGGCGGACAAAAAGATCTTTTGGGCATCGAGGCGTCCGAGATCGCCCGTCGCGTAGGTGCCGCGGTGGCGGAGAAAGGCGAGCGCGGCCCGGCCGTCGAGGAGACTGTGCCCTGCCCGATGGGTGACGCGGCGGCCGTCGTCGCCGACGAACACGACGTCGCGGGGGAGGTCGACGGGGACTCCGCCGAGCGCGTCCACCGCCGCCGAAACGTCGGAGAGACGCAAAAGGATCGCGCCGTCGATCGGCAGGCCGAGCACGTCCGAGAGCGTGCGGCGGAGAGAGAGGAGGGCGGCTTTTTTGTCATTTTTGGCGGGGGTTTTGGCCAAAAGATGGGGATAGAGCTGGTTGATCTTGTTTTGATAGCCGCCAAAAGCGAGGTAGGTGTCGCGCGGGATCTGAACGACGGTCAGCGTCTGCGCGGCCGAGTCGAGCGAACAGAGAAAGAGCGCGTCGGTGTGGCCGCCCGCCTCGTCGCATCCGGCGACCAGGCAGATCAGGGGCGCGGCGGCCTCGCTCCCGACACGCGAGGCGGCCGCCGTGAGACCGCGCTCCGCGCGGCAGGAAAGGAGCGGCGAGACGGCGGACAGGAGCAGAACAAAGAGACAAACGAGTGTTTTTTTGCATGGGGGCGCGACGTGTTTCATGGATGACCTCACCAACCGGTTTTTGGGTTAGTGTGGCCCATGCGGGCGGTCTTTTATGCAATGCGGCGACCGGAAAATGTCGCCGGCGGCGGTTTGTTTTTTTGACACGGGGGTGCGCTTCGTTGTTTGTCGCCCTTTCTTTTCGCCTGTGTGGGCGCCGTGTCTCGAAGCGGTCTTTGGGCGCGGTTTTTTGTCGCTTTTTCGGTCGCTTTCCGGTCGCTTTTATCGTGCGGCGATGCGGGCGGCGTACCAGGCGCAGACGCGGGCGGTGGTCTCGGCGGGGGTCTCCAGGGTGTCGACGTAGGCGGCCTTGCGGCGGAGCATGGAGAGAAAGACGCGCTCAAAATGCGCCCTCTGCGCCTCGGGCGGCGCGTCGGCGGGCAGGGCGAGCAGTTCCCTTTCGGTCTCCTTGCACCGCTCCCAGCGGCGGGTCGGCTCGGTGAAGTCGGCCAGCATCAGCACGCGGGTGAACAGCGGCATCGCCACGTCGCCGATCGTGTGATGACGGATGGCGGAGAGGATCTCTGCGTCGCAGTACGCGCCAAAGTCCCGCCGGGCGACGAAAGCGCCGGAGGCGGCGTGGAGAACGGCGGGGAGACGCGCTTCTTCTTCTGTGACGGCGACGCCGAGACGGCGGCACAGCTCCGGCTGGTCCTCGTCGGCGACGTCTTTGGTCACGTCGTGGAGCAGCGCGGCGACGGAGAGGCGCAGGATCTCGGAGGGACAGAGGCGGCGAGCCAGCCAGACGGCGCGCTGCTCCACGCCGAGCACGTGCCGGAAGCGGCGGGGGGGCAGGCGGCGGGAGACGGCCTCGCGCAGAGTCCGGACATCGTCAACGGTCATGGCGGTAGAGTCCTTCTCTTTGTATATAATCGAGCACCGACGGCGCGAGATCGGGGGTAGGCCGACCGGCCGCGAGCGCGGCGCGCAGATCGGTGGAGCTGACGGGGCGGGCGGGTGTGTCGAGCAGGGTCACGGCGGCGCCGAAACGGTCGAGGTAGAGCCGATTTTTTTCTTGTAGTTTTTCGGCAAAGGCGGGGTCGTCGAGCCGGCTGACGCAATAGAAGCGCGCGAGCGCAAACAACAGGTCGGGCCGATACCATTCGCCGAGCGCGAGGGCGGCGTCGGCGCCGCAGAGGACGGAGACGGACACCCCGGGCGCGCCGAGGGCGATGAGCGTATCGACGGTGTAGCTGTCGCCGCCGCGGCGGATCTCGTCGTCGCGGATCTCCACGCCCGGCAGGTCGCCGAACGCCAGGCGGCACATCTCGAGCCGCTGAGCGGCGGTGACGCGGGCGTCGGGCGCCTTTCCCGGGGAGACGGCGGCGGGCATGACCAGCATGCGGGTCGGCCGCACCGCGGCGACAAACGCCTCGAGGGCGTGGCGGTGGCCGAGATGCGGCGGCGAAAAACTGCCGCCGAACAACCCGACGGTCGCAGGTGTGTCAGACATGGATCTCGATCCTCTGCTTTTTTTCGCTTTTGCGGTAGAGCACAAAGCGCGAACCGATGACGGTCACGACGTCGGCTCCGGTGGCGGCGGCGATGGTCTCGGCCGCCTCGCGGGCGGACAGGCCGCTGTATTCGAGGACCCGCAGCTTGATGAGTTCGCGGGCCTCCAGGGCGTCGGAGACGCCGCGGATCATCTCGTCGCCGACGCCGCCCTTTCCGACCTGGAAGATGGGGTCGAGGGAGGTGGCGAGAGAGCGCAGGTAACTGCGCTGTTTGGGTGTGAGCATGGCGGTTTTCTCCTGTGTCGCGGGGCTTTGTTTGTTTTTTTTGCGGGCGGCGGATGCCCGCCTGCGCGTCGCCCGTCAGAGCGCGCCGTCGGCGGTCAATGTGCGGATGCGCTCGCAAAAGAGGCGCATGGCGCGGCCGCGGTGGCTGACGGCGTTTTTTTGTTCGGGGGTGGCCTGTGCCATCGTGCAGCCGAGCTGCGGGACGAAAAACAGCGGATCGTAGCCGAAACCCCCGTCTCCGAGCGGAGACAAGAGGACGGAACCCTCTACGCTCCCCTCGACGAAAAAGGCGCGGCCGTCGGGAAACGCGCAGCAGATGACCGAGACGAAACGGGCGCCGCGTTCCGCGGGCGGCGTGTCTGCGAGTCTCTCGAGCAGCAGGCGGTTGTTGGCCTCATCGTCTTTTGGCTCTCCGGCGAAGCGGGCGGACCAGACCCCCGGCGCGCCGTCCAGCGCGTCCACGACCAAGCCCGAGTCGTCGGCGACGGTGAGATAGCCGAGGGCCGCTCCGGCACGGGCTTTGAGAGCCGCGTTGTCGGCGAAGGTGTCGCCCGTCTCCTCGACGTCCGGCGCGCCGACGTCGTCGGCGGAAAGCACGTCAAAGCGAGAGCAGAGGGCCGGGTCGGCGGCCAGCAGGGCGCGCAGCTCCGCAAGTTTGCCCCGGTTGTGGGTATAGAGCAGGAGCGGCGTCATCGGAAGATGGCCTCGGCAAAGGCGGCGGGGTCAAAGACCTCCATGTCGTCGATGCCCTCGCCGACGCCGATGAACTTGACCGGCAGGTCGACTTCTTTTTTGATGGAGAAGATGGCCCCGCCCTTGGCGGTGCCGTCGAGTTTGGTGAGTACAAGCCCCGTGATGGCGGCGGCGCCTTTGAATTCCCTGGCCTGGGAGACGGCGTTTTGTCCCGTGGTGGCGTCGAGTACCAACAGGGTCTCGCGGTCGGCGCCGGGCAGCTCGCGGGCAATGACGCGGTCGATCTTGGCGAGTTCGTCCATCAGGTTCTTTTTGTTGTGGAGCCTGCCCGCGGTGTCGACAATCAGGACGTCCGCGCAGCGCTTTTTGCTCGC
>JAGDBW010000066.1 GCA_017958845.1 Clostridia bacterium
CGTGGCGCCGAAACCTTCGGAAGCGCTGGTCTTGGAGATGAGCAAGTTCTTGGAAGCGGTGGCCTTGACGGTCATGTTGGTGGCCGAAACGGTGGTGTTCATCGAGAACCACGCGAAGGTGGAGGTGCCGAGCATGGCCGCAGAGATGAGCAGCAGGCACAGGGCGGGAATCAGTTTTTTCATGATGGTGCTCCTTTTGTTATGATGCAGTTTTTGATTTTTGATTTGGTTATACTCAGCGGCGGAGCCGCGGAAGTATCGGGGGGATCGTCAGGCCTCGATGCCGATGATGTTGATCTGCATATCGACTTTGAACTGGCCGCCGAGGATGGTGTCGACACAGTCGGGATCTTCGCCCTCCAGCCAGATGACCACGGTAAAGCGGGTCTCGCCGCCGGGCACGAGGTTGTCGATGGTGTCGCGGCAGATGACCGACTCGGTCAAAAACGGAGTGGTGTAGAGCGAGTAGGTGACCGGGATCTTGATCATTCCGTTTTCGTCCCGGTCGGGGTGGGCGTAGTCGATCTCGGGCTGACCGTCCGATCCGACGCGGGCGTAGTCGGTGGCCACGCCGTCGACGTAGAGGCGGACGCGCACGGCTTTGTCGATGTCCTGGGTCTTGGTGGCGATGTAGAGCTGGTACTCGTAGGAGCACGCTTCTTTGCCGGTGTTGCGGCAATAGAAGGTGTAGGCCACGTAGTTGGCGCCGTTGTGCGAGCCGTTGATGCTGTCGAGGTCGCCCGGCAGGGTGGAGCCGTCGATGTTGGTGATATCTTTGGACGCTTTGGAGTTGAGGCGGGTGGTGACGTCTTTGAAGTCCGGGGCCTCGGAAAGAGACAGCGCAAAGTTGATGTTGTCAAACTTGTTGATGGAGACGGTGAAGGAGCCGTAGTGATCGTAGAGCATGGCGACCACGAAGACCGTGGTCAGGACCGCCAGGATCACGCCCATGACGGCGGGGATGACCTTTTTGAGCAGGCGGTAGCTCTTGACTTCCAGGGCTGTGCGGCGCAGGGTGGCCGGCGGTTTTCGATTGATGACCATTTAGTCGCTGACCTCCTTGTGAGCGATGGCGTCGGTGAGCGGCACGTCGGGGGCAAAATGCTCTGTGACGCCGCGGTAGTCGGGGGCGGGGACGTAGCCCGCGCACTCGGCCCGCTGGCAGGCGCGGATGACGTCGTCGCTCGTCGCACCCTCCGCGTAGACGGCGACCTCAAGCGAATGGAGGTAGCCGACCAGCGCGTCAAACACGCCGGGGTGATCGCGGTCCTGCGTGAGTGCCGTGGTCCCGGCCGTCAGCAGCGCCTCGGTAAAGGGGAGCCGCATCAGAGACGGGAGCGCGGTCTCGTCGCTGCCGCAGCCGGTGATCATGGTGCGGACGGAGAGCAGGCGGGCGTCGAGCAGAGACTGACGGACGCGGGGATCGACCGAAACCGTGACGGCCGGCGGAAAGGCGAGGCAGAGACGGTCGTGGGACAGATCCCGCTCGCCGAACAGGCGTTTGAGATCGTCGTAGAGCGTGCCGCAGGTGAGCCAGGCGACGGGAGCGCGGACGGCGATGAAGGAGACGTGCCGGCCGGCCTCGTCGAAGGCGGCCAGGGCGTCCAGCGCGTCGCGCGCCGCGCGGCGGGCAAGTTCCACGGCCTCGGGGGTATCGGCGACGTCGACCAGCGTCTGCGGATCGAGCACGCCGAGCAGGTGACTGTATACGCGGGTCGTGGTCAGGTAGGCGAAGGGGGAGCGGGAGGAGACGCCGTAGAGCGCCGTGTAGCGGAGCTCGATGGGCGGGACGTCGGCCGCGACCGCGTCTCTGACATCCCGGGCATATCGAGGGGAAGAGATGATCATGGTCGCCCCTTTCTGACAAAAAAAGCCGCTGCGTGTTCTCGCTCGTCGCCGAGGCGACGAAGAACTGCAACTGGCTGCCTGTAAAAGGCCCTATAGCTTTGCGTCACAAGCTTGCGCTTGTTTTGCCAACTTGTTTAGTTGTGGGTCGGCGGCGTATCAACAAAAAAAGCCGCCGCGTCCTCTCTCCGCCGGAGCGGGAGACTTGCAACTGGCTGCCTGTAAAAGGCCCTATAGCTTTGCGTCACAAGCTTGCGCTTGCTTTGCCGACTCGATTCAATTGTGTGCCGAAATTTTTATACACATTCATTTTAGCAAGGTCGCGGTCGTTTGTCAATGGGTTTTTTGAAATTTTTGACTATTTTTTGAAAAACGTGTCCGGACGCGCCGCGCGGGGGGCGCCGGTGGGGCGCGGAGAGGGGTTTTTGGCTCTTTTGGGGCGTTTTTTGGTTTTTGGATAATAATTTTTGTATTTTTGCTTGCTTTTTTCTTTTCTTTTCTTTATAATAATGAAAATGCAGGCTTTTTATTTTTCTTTTTATAAATAATATTTACTGATTTTCAAGATTATACAAGTCAAAACAAGCGGCGTGGCGCGAGCGGCCGACGCGCTTGTGCTGTTTTTATTGTATGATCCCGATCCGGAGCGTGCCACTCCGGGGGCGGCGGTCGCCGCTTTTTTCAGTCGCGCGGATGCGCGGGAGGTTGCTTTATGAACGAACGTGACAGGATACTCGCCTCCGCCGAGGCGGACGTCGCGCGGGAGACCTGCGCGCGCTTTTGCCGCCGTATCGACGACCGGCGCTATGACCGCGAGACAACCGCGCCCCGGTCGCGGGAATGGTGGCTTTTGGCTCTTTTGGCGGTCGCGGCCGGCATCGTGGTGTCGCTCTTTCCCGCTCCGGGCTTTCGGCCCGTTTCGCTCGGCGTCTGTCTCGTCTTTGCGGCGATCTCGATCGCGGCGGCGGTCGGCCGCACCCGACAAAGAAAGCAAACCGCGCAGGAACTGCGGGAACGCCGCGACCTGCTGCTGGAGGCCTATACCGACTATCTGACCGGGGTCTTTAACCGGCAGGCGATGACGCGCTATCTCGAGGCGCTGCTTTCCGACGAGTCGGTAAAGTCCGCGGGCGTGCTGATGATGGATATCGACGACTTTAAGCTCTATAACGATTCGCTGTCGCACCACGAGGGCGACGTGACCCTGCGGACCGTCTCGGACAGACTGGCGCAGATAGCGCGCGAGGCAGGGCTGTTTGTCTTTAGGTACGGGGGCGAGGAGTTTGTTATGGTGATGGAAAATCCGAGCGAGCAGGACCTGATCCGGCTGGGCGTGCGTATCCGCCGCACGATCTGGGACCTCTCTCTGCCCCGCCGCGACGACAGTCGCTACGAGCGGGTGACGATGACGGTGGGATGCGCCGAGGAGAATACCTCCGGCGGGGAGGAGCTGCGCTTTTCCGAATTGTTGCTCTCAGCCGACAAACAGCTGTATATCGGCAAAAAGAACGGCAAAAACTGTGTGGTCTACAAGAGCCACCTCTATCAGAACTGACCCCCTCGGGGCCGAGACGCGCGTCGGGCGATGCCCGGCGCGTTTTTTTGGTTGTGGCGGCGGGGGCGGAGGGGCGTCGCGGCAGACGCCGCGGCGCAATGAAGCGTTGCGCTATGCGCAACATGATACGCCGGCGCGAGAGGACCGGGCAACAAG
>JAGDBW010000067.1 GCA_017958845.1 Clostridia bacterium
CAGCCGGCGGGTGCTCGGCGACGAGGACGTTTTGGACTTTTCCGCCGCGGTCCATCCGGGCGGGTATTCCCGCCAGGACATCTATATCACCGGCGGCGCGCCGGAAGGGGAGCTGTGGGAGAGCGGCTTTGCCTGCCGCACCTTCCGCTATGCCGAGATCAGCGGTCTGCCCGCGCTGCGGGAGATCGACGCCGGCATGGTGCGCGGGCTCTCGGTCACCTACGACACACCGCCCCGCTCGGAGTTTTCCTGCGGGGACGAGACGCTGATGCGGCTGTACCGCCGCGCGGTGGACGTGTTTGGGCTTCGCCGCCCGGGGGAGGTCGAGATCCGCACCAAAGCCGAAAAGCACGACCTGCTCTATGACCGCCTGCTCACCTCCGACTTTCTGTTGCTCCGCTGCGACGCCGACGACTATCTGTCCGCCTGCGTGGAGGCGCTGACCGACGAGGCCTCGGACAAAGAAGCGACCTTTTCTCCCGATCCGCTCGGCCGCCACGACACCACCACCGTCATGCTGCGCGGCATCGCGCTGGCGCGCATGGCGTGGCTCCTGTGGCAGCAGAGAGGCCTGACCCGCCCCATCGAGACGGCCTATCCGGCGCTCAGACGCTGGCTGTTCAGCGTGGAGCTGCGATTCCCCGACCTCTTGCCGACCAAAGGCCCCGAAGACCGGGGGCTGCTGCGGGAGGACGACGTCGCGGCGCCGCAGATGATGATGACCGCGCTCGCCTTTTTTGAGACGATCTGCCGCATCGCCGACATGGCGGCGGCGCTGGGTCTGCGCACCGACGCGGAGAGTTGCCGTACGCTGGCCTCCCACGTCCGCCGGACGTATCTGCTGACCTTTTCGGAAGGGGAGGACGGTCTGTTCGGCTATCCCGCGGTGGACGCCGCGGCCCGGTGCGCCGGCATGACGGAACAGACCGAAACTCTCATGGAGATCCTGCGCCGCGCGGCCACTCAGACGCCGGACCGGCGCGGTTGGGGCGTGCGCGGACTGCGCGCGATCCTGCGGGCGCTGTCTGAGGGCGGCGAGATCGACGCGGCGCTGACGCTGCTGCGTGATCCGGCCCTGCTCGCCTATGCCGAGAGCGACGTGGCCAAGGCCGAAGACATGAGCTTTGCCGCCGATCTGGTCGAGCTGGCGGCGGGCGTGCGTCCGCTGGAGCCCGGATACAGCCGCTTTGCCTTTTCGCCCCGCGCGTGGAAGGCGGTCGGCGGCTATCATCTGGTACTGGACACCCCGCACGGCAAGATCAAAGTCGACGTGACCCCCGCGGGCGAGTTGACGCTGGTGGTCCCGCCCTGTACGCTCTGCCGCTACGGACAGAGCGAGCTGCGTCCCGGCACCTACCACCTGCGGCTGACCTGACGCCGCGAGAAAAGGATATGACATGAAACTGCTCAAAAAGATGTACGCCCCCGCCTTCCGCGAACAGGAGCTCGCCCGCTTTGCGCTGCTCCTGCTCTTCTACCTGCTCATCGGCGTGACGGCCGGCGCGGGCATCAATCTGCTGGCCGTATGGGGCTGGACCCGCCGTCTGTGGGGGATGATCGTCACCCTGTGCCTGCTGCCGCCCATCCTCTTTTCGGCGGGCGGCGCGGCCTGCGCCATCACCTGCTATCTGCGCCGACCCTGAGCGTCGCCGCGTCGTCCCGCTCGACCGGCCGCCCGGCCCGGACACGGGCCGCCTGACCACAGAGACAACGGACGAGCCGCCTCCGCGACCCAAAACAGCCCGAGAAAACAAAAACCCCCGCCTTTAGAAGGTGCTAATTAGGGATATGCGAAAACAAACATATTTTTAACTGGCATTCTTCAAGC
>JAGDBW010000068.1 GCA_017958845.1 Clostridia bacterium
GTCGCCCGCGGCCGCATAGCGCCGCGCGGCGTATGTCCGCGCGCGGCAGACCCGCGCCCGCACCTCGGCCGAGGTCTCGCCCGCCGCGGTCTTGCCGGAGAGGTCGGCATAGGAGACGGCCGGGACTTCTACCTGGATGTCCATGCGGTCGAGCAGGGGGCCGCTGACCTTGTCGAGGTACGCCCGCACCTCTTTGGGCGAGCAGGAGCAGGTGTGGGTCGGGTCGCCGTAGTAGCCGCACCGGCAGGGGTTCATGGCCCCCACCAGCATCACCGAAGCGGGAAAGACAAATCGACCCGCCGCGCGGGTGACGGCCACCTCGCCGTCCTCCAGCGGCTGGCGCAGGGCTTCGGAGACAGACTTGGAAAACTCGGGCAGCTCGTCGAGAAACAGCACGCCGTTGTGCGCCAGCGACAGCTCGCCCGGACGGGGCACCACGCCCCCGCCGATCAGCCCCGCCGCGCTCACCGAATGGTGCGGCGCGCGAAACGGCCGCTCGCAGATCAGCCCTTCCGGCGGCAGATCGCCCGCCACCGAGTGGACGCGGGTGGTCTCCAGCGCTTCGGCAAAGGTCGGCGGCGGCAGGATGGTGGGCAGGCGCTTGGCCAGCATGGATTTGCCCGAGCCGGGCGGCCCGATCATGAGCAGATGGTGCCCGCCCGCGGCGGCGATCTCCAGATCCCGCTTGGCGGTGGCCTGCCCGCGCACGTCGGACATATCGAGGGACGAGACGCTCACCCGCTCAAAGTAGCGGGCGCGGTCATAGACCGTCCGCTCCAGCCGACCCCGGCCCGTCAGATGATCGAACAGGTCTCTGAAACGGGAGACGCCGTACACCTCGATGCCGTCGCAGAGCGCGGCTTCGGCGGCGTTGGCGCGGGGGACAAAGAGCTTTTTGCGTCCGGCGGCGCGGGCCGCCAGCGCCACGCACAAGACGCCCGTGACGGGGCGCACCTCGCCGTCGAGGGCCAGCTCGCCCACAAAGCAGCAGTCGGACAGGTCGAGCGAATAGGGGATACGGCCGTCGCATTGCAGGACGGCGCAGAGGATGGCCAGATCGTAGCCCGAGCCCTCCTTTTTCTGGTTGGCGGGCGCGAGGTTGACCATCAGGTCCAGAGCGGGAAAGCGAAAGCCGCTGTTCTCACACGCCGAGCGGACGCGCTCCTTGGACTCTTTGACGGCGCTGTCGGGCAGACCGACCAGCTCAAAGGACGGCAGGCGGTTCCACCCGCTGCACTCCACCGTCACCTCAAAGCCGTCCACACCGCGCACACCGGCGCCATGGATCTTGGAAATCATACACCCCTCCCAAACAACCAAAAGATGCCCGCCCGGCCGCCCTCCGAAAAACGGCGGCCGCGCGGATCGGTCGCCCGACGGACAAACCAAAAACCGCCCGGCCGACCCAAAAGCGGCCAAAACCGGCCGCCGGCACAAAGGAGAGTATAGCACACCCGCCCGCCGGTTGTCAAACCGGGCGCGGATCATCGCCCCCTCTTTTCCTGCGCGCCCTCGCCGCCCGCCTCGTCTTGTCCGGCCGCTGTCCCGCCCGCCCCTCCGAGGCGCTTTCGCGCACGCGCCCGGCGGCCTCCGACCGCTTTCGACCCTTCGCGCCGCTTGACAGCGCGGGACGTGTGTGATACAATCAAAAAGGAAAAGAAAAAAGTTTGTCCGTCGGTCTCACGGACCGGAGAGGAGGCGCCGCCATGTCATCCATCATTCTGACCGCTCCCGTCAGCGAGGGGAGCGTCACCGCCGTATCGGCCAAGGCCGACGTCCAGCGCGCGCTGATCGCCGCCGCTCTCTCCGAGGGGCGCACCGACATCTCGTGCCTGCATCCGGGCAAGAATATTCTGGCCACCGCCGACTGCCTGCGGGCGCTGGGGGCGGCCGTCCGCCGCGACAAGAGCGGCTTTACCGTCACCTCTCCCGTGCGCCCCGGCGGCTTTGCCGAACTCAACGCCGGAGAGAGCGCCACCACCCTGCGGTTTCTCTTGCCCATCATCGCGGCGCTCGGCGGCTTTGCCGTCCTCGACGGCGGGCCTCAGCTCAAAAACCAGCCCCTGCTGCCGCTGATCGAGTCGCTGCGCGAGCACGGCGCCGTCATCCCCGACGAGGCGCTGCCGCTGTCGGTGCAGGGGCAGCTGAGCGAGGGCACGTACGTCATACCGGGCAACAGCAGCTCCCAGTTTATCAGCGGCCTGATGTTCGCCCTGCCGCTGCTCGGAAAGAAGAGCAAGATCCGTCTCTCCACCCCGCTCAAGGTGACCGCCTACATCGACATGACCATCCACACCCTCTCGGCCTTTCACGTCTGGTGGAAGCGCACCGCCGACGGCTATGAGATGCTGCCCGACAGCGCCTACCGCACGCCCGGCCGCTACGAGACGGCCGGCGACTGGTCCTGCGCGGCGCCGTTCCTCGCCGCCGCCGCCATGCGCGGCCGGGTCGAGATGGGCGAGCTGACCCTCTCCACCAAACAGGCGGAAAAGAAGATCCTGCCCCTGTTGGCCGAAGCCGGAGCGGCCATCAACATGGTCGGCCAGCACGTCACGGTGGAGCACGTGACCGACCTCTGTCCCTTTGACGCCGATCTGGGCGAGTGCCCGGACCTCGCGCCCACCCTGGCGGTGCTGGCGTGCGCGGCGCGGGGCGACAGCTACCTGACCGGCGCCCGCCACTACAAACTCAAAGATATGGACCGCCTCGAGGCGGTCGCGGAAATGCTGCGTTCCCTCGGCGCGGAGATCGAAAACCTGCCGGACGGCCTGCTCGTCCACGGCACGGGCCGCCTGCGCGGCGGCGCCGTCAACGCCCACGGCGACCACCGCATCGTCATGGCGGCGGCGCAGGCCCGCTCGATCACGAGCGGCGACGTCACGGTGGCGGGCGCCGACGCGGTCACCAAGGCCTACCCGACCTTCTTTGACGACTACAAGGCCCTCGGCGGCCGTCTGCTCGAGACGCCCGGGGACTGAGCGGCCCGTCGCTTTGCCCGTCGTCCTGCCTATGTCGCGCGGCCGCCGTCTTTGCCCTTGTCGGGCGGCCGGTGTCCGCCTCCTGCCGCGCCGACCCCGCCAAACGCGGCCAAAATCGCCCAAACCCCTCCTCACAGACAAAAAAGCAGA
>JAGDBW010000069.1 GCA_017958845.1 Clostridia bacterium
CCGAAGAAGAACCCCCGGCCGAAACGCCGACGGAAACGCCGACTGAGGAAGCCGCGCCGATCGAAGAAGAGCGCCCGGCCGAGCCGGCCGAAGACGCCGCACCCGTCGAAGAAACCGAAGCGCCCGCCGAAGAAGAGCAGCCCGCGCCCGTCGATGAAACCGAAGCGCCGGCCGAAGAAGAACCCCCGGCCGAAACGCCGACGGAAACGCCGACTGAGGAAGCCGCGCCTCTCGAAGAAGAAGCGCCCGAAGCGCCGCCCGAAGAAGCCGCGCCGCCCGCCGACGAACTTCCGCCGGATCTGCCGCCGTCGCTCGTCGACAAACTCTCGCGCCGCCGTCACGGCCGATCCGCCACCCACTTCAAAAACAGGAGCCCGAGGTGACCGTATGAAAAAGACCCTCAAACGTCTCTTTTCCGCCCTCGGCGTCGTGCTGGTCGTGCTCCTGACCGTGCTGGTGCTGCTGCTGTTCGTCGCCCGGATGCAGAACCGCCCGCTCTTTCTCGCGCGGCGGGCGCTGCTCCGGATCTCGACCGACAGCATGTCTCCGACCATCGAGGCCGGCGACTATATCCGGGTGGAAAAGATCACCGCCGACGACGTCCGCGTGGGCGACGTCATCACCTTTTACTCCGACGACCCCGCTCTCGGCGGGAGTCTCAACACGCACCGCGTCATAGGGCTCAACGCCGACGGCACCTTTGAGACCAAAGGCGACAACCCCCTCGCCGGCGTCGACTACTACCCCGTCCGCCGCGAGGCGGTGGTCGCGCGGTACGCCCGCACCTGCCCGGTCATCTCCCGTGTGATGAACTTTCTGCGCGACGGCGCGGGGCTGATCGTCGTCCTGCTCTGCTTTGTGATGATGGTCGCCAACTATCTCTTGCCCCGCGTCCTGAAAAAGAAAGCCCCCCCGCCCCCGACGCGCGAGGAGCAGATCGCGGCGGCGGTCGAGCGGGAGATCGCGCGGCTCAAAGCCGAAAACGACCCGCCCCCCGCACGGGACGGCGACCGCGGCGACCAAAACCTCTGATTTCCCTTTGCTTTTCCCCTTCTATAAATCCAAACACAAAGAGGCGTCATATGTTCAAAAAAGCCAAACTCAAAAAGCAGATCAAAAAGTGCCACGAACGCATCGAGGAGATCGAACGCAAGCGCAGCCGCTCCCAGGCGGCGCTGGTCGAAGCGATCCTGACCCACACGACCCCCGACGACCAGGACGTCGACTACTTCAACCGCTTTACCCAGCAGATCGAAGCCGAGCGAGAAGTCCTCAAACAGCTCACCACACAGCTCAACGCCCTCTCCTGACCCGCCCGCCTCTCACCGAAAAAGAGGCCCGAACCAAAAAAACGACCGGAGCGGACCCACCGACGCCCGTCCCGATCCGTCTTTTCCCCGCCGTCGAGGCGGATCTCACCGCGCAGCGGACCCTGTCCCGCACAGCGGGTTTTTCCCGCCGCCGCATCCCGCCCCGCCTCGCCCGAAAGGAACCATGAAACAGTTTTTCAAAAAGTACTACAAAGAGTTTCTGTTCGTCGCCGTCATCCTGGCCAGCCTTGCGCTGATCGCCTGCACGGTGCTTCTCTTCGTGGAATACTCCAACGAATTGCAGGAGCAGGCCGGCACCAAGGTCTCGCTCTACAACAACCAGATGACCGGCGCCCTGAGCACGAGCATCAACGAATACAAGCTCAACGCCGAGCGCTCCGCGCGCGCGATCGTCGATCGCGGCAACGTCCGGGACGCGGAGATCATGATGCAGAACGTCCGCGACGACTCCGAAGGCAAGTTTGAGGGCAACCTCCGCTACGTCCGCTACCTCTACGTCGACGTCGCCGATCCCCTGCGGCAGAGACAGCGCGACATCGACTTCGGAGATTGCGAAGACGCCTTCATCGACGCTTTCAAAGGCGCGCGCACGATCTCGGTCGGCATCGTCCAGTCGGTCGACGCCCCCTACGTGACCTCTCCGTACTTTGTCGTCTATGTGCCGATCGAGACCGCGGCGCTCGCCACCGACGGGGGAGGACAGGTCGCGGTCGAGGCCATCACCTTCGTCTTTTCGATGAGCGCGCTCAGCACCTTCTCCTACGATCTGCCGCGCGACATTTTGGACAACTCGCGTTTCGTCGCCCTCTGCGGGACCAACGGGACGGCCTACGACGTCTTCCCGGACGACAACGAGATCATCGTCCATCACAACAACGTGCTCACCGTCCTCTCCAAAACCATCAACAACACGGCCACCGTCGAGCAGGTCCGGCGTCAGATCGACCTGCGCGCCTCCGCCGTCATCCCGATCAAGAGCGGGGGCGAGTCCTTCGTCATCGCCGTCGGAGGTCTCGGCGACGAAGGCGGCGGCATATGCCTTGTCAGTCTCTTCCGTGCCGAGGAGGCATACAGCTCCGGCTACATGTTCGTCAACACGATCCTCTGCACCCTGATCCTCTTTTTCGTCATCGCCATCGGCCTCTCCGGCTATTTTCTGGCGACCCAGCAGCAGTACAACCGCCGCCTCAACGCCATCGGCACCGTCCATGCCAAACTCGGCTGCCCCACCCGCGTCAAGTTCGAGCGCGACGCCGCCGAGATCATCGCCCGCAACAAAGCCACCTCCTTCGCCGTCATCGTCTTTGAGGTACAGCACTTCCTGTATATCAAGGAGAACTTCGGAGAGAACGCCGTCGACCAGATGCTCGCCTACGTGTGCCTGGTCATCGAAAAGAGCCTGCAGATCGACGAGACCTTCGGCTACCTCGAGGACGGCCAGTTCGCCCTCTTGCTCCACTACCGCGAGCGCGGCGTGCTGAAAGGGCGGCTCCGCACCACCCGCACCATCATCTCCAAGTACAACCAGCTCCGTATCAAAAACGGCCACAGCCACTTCACCGTCGCCGTCGACGTCGGCGTGTTCGAGCACAACTCCGCCGCCGAGGAGACGGTCAGCGAGATGGTCAACTTCGCCATAGAGGCCAAGGACGCCATCGTCCGCTCCGAGGACACCGACTCCGTCAAGTTCTACGACGCCGAGATCCACCGCAGTTATATCCGGAACGCGGACATCGAGGTGCACATGGAGAGCGCGCTGCAGAACGATGAGTTCAAGATCTTCTATCAGCCCAAATACAACATCTCCAAAAACAAGCCCGACGGCAGCGAAGCGCTGGTGCGCTGGTACGACCCGGACAAAAACGAATACCGCCCGCCGGCCCTGTTCATGCCCCTCTTTGAGGCCAACGGCTTTATCACCAAACTCGACAAATACATCTACACCAAGGTCTGCGAATACATCTCCGAGTGCGCCGCGCGGCACATGCCGCTCTACCCCGTGTCGGTCAACGTCTCGCGCGTCACCGCCATCCAGCCCGACTTTATCGAGTTCTACGTCAATACCAAAAAGAAGTACGGCATCGCCGACCGGTTTCTGACCATCGAGTTTACCGAGAGCTTCGCGTACGAAAACTACGACGTCATGTCGCAGATCATCAACGCCCTGCACAGAGGCGGCTTCCTCTGCTCCATCGACGACTTCGGCTCCGGCTACTCGTCCTACAACATTCTGAAAGCCCTGCCCATGGATGAGATCAAACTCGACAAGTTCTTTGTCGAGCGCGGCCTCTCTCCTCAGCGGGACGACAAGATCCTCAACAGCGTCATCTCGGTCGCCAAATCCCTGGGACTCAAGGTCACGCAGGAGGGCGTCGAGACGAGGGACGAGATGGAACGCCTGGCCAAGCTCGGCTGCGACGTCATCCAGGGCTACTATTATTCCAAGCCGCTGGCCGTCTCCGACTTCGAGTCCTTCCTCGAACGCGGCGGCGCGCTGGACCAACCGCTGCGCAGAGCCGAAGATTGACCGCTTGTCCGCCGCTCGCGAGCGGCGGACATTTGCATACCCGGGGCGGCGTGCCCGCCGCCCCGCCACCCTCCCGCCGCGCCCCGGCGAAACCGTCGGCGGATGGGACCACGACGGAACCGGCCTGGTTCCCGGCGACTGGCCCGCCACCGCCCGCCTCCTCGCCGCCAACGGCGTCAACGCCATCTTCCCCAACGTCGCCTGGGGCGGACAGGCCCTGTATCCCTCCACAGTCCTCCCCGCGTCCGCCTCCCTCAAACTCTACGGCGACTCCCTCGCCGCCTGCCTCGCCGCCGCCGCCCCGTACCGCCAGCAAGTCCACGCCTGGTTCGTCCTCTGGAAACTCGACAACGCCCCCGCCGACTTCACCGCCCGCATGAAGAAAGAGGGCCGCCTCCAGACCACCGCCACCGGCGCCACCCGACCCTGGCTCTCCCCCCACCATCCCGCCAACCGCAAACTCATGCTCGACGCCATCGAGGAGATGGCCCGCAACTATCCTACTCTCAGCGGCATCCACCTCGACTATGGTCGCC
>JAGDBW010000070.1 GCA_017958845.1 Clostridia bacterium
AAGGGCGGCGTCGTCCCCCGCGTCGGCGCGCCGCTCCGCGCCGACCGAGCCATCGCCGGTCGCACTCGCCTTTCTCGGCGACGCCGTCTGGTCGCGCTGCGTGCGGCTGCGGCTGCTGCGGCAGGGCACGGCGAGAGGGCTGCACGAGGCGTCCCAGGCCTACGTGACCTGCGAGGCGCAGGCACAGGCCTACCGGCGGCTGCTGCCGCGTCTGACGGCCGAAGAAGCGGACCTGTGCCGCCGCGCCTACAACTCGCCCCATCTCACGGGGCCCCGACACGCCAAGGGCGCCGCCTACCACGCCGCGACCGCCCTGGAGGCGCTGTTCGGGTGGCTTTGCTACCGCGGGGACGAGGCGCGGGCGGAGCTGCTCTTTGACCTTGTGACCGACGATCCTTTGACGACCGATACGGAGAAAACGATATGATCCGAAAAATGAAGGGCACCATGGACATCTTTCCCGGCGAGGCGCTGGAATTTCGCCGCGCGGAAGAGGTGATGAGACGGCAGGCCGCGCTCTACGGCTACGGCGAGATCCGCACCCCCGTCTTTGAAAACACCGAGCTGTTTGTGCGCGGTGTGGGCGAAGGCACCGACGTGGTGCAAAAAGAGATGTTTACCTGGACAGACAGAGAAGAGGGCCGCTCGATCTCCCTGCGTCCGGAGGGCACCGCGTCGGTGGTGCGCGCGCTGATCGAACACGGAAAGTTCAGCGAAGCCATGCCGCAAAAATACTTTTATATCGGGAGCTTTTTCCGCCACGAGGCGCCGCAGGCCGGCCGCAGCCGCGAGTTCTTCCAGTTCGGCACGGAGCTGTTCGGCGCCGCGACCCCCGAAGCCGACGCCTGCGCCATCTCGCTCGCGTCGTCGGTGCTGCGCTCGCTGGGGCTGGCCGGGGTGCGCCTGCATCTCAACTCCATCGGCTGCGCCGAGTGCCGCCCCGCCTATCGCTCCGCCCTGCTCCGCTACTACGACGAGCATCGCCCGGAGCTGTGCGAGACGTGCCGCACCCGAATGGAAAAGAACCCCCTGCGCCTCCTGGACTGCAAGGAGCCGGGGTGCCGCGCCCTGGCCGCGGGAGCCCCTCGCACCCTCGACTGTCTGTGCGAGAGCTGCCGCGCGCATTTTGATACCCTGTGCGGGCTGCTCGACGAGGCGGGGGTGGCCTATGAGGCCGATCCCGCCATCGTGCGCGGCCTCGACTACTATACCCGCACCGTCTTTGAGTTTATCGCCGAGGGCATCGGCGCGCAGAGCACCGTCTGCGGCGGAGGCCGCTATGACGGGCTGGTCGCCTCGCTCGGCGGCCCCGATACCCCTGCCGTCGGCGTCGGCATGGGTCTGACGCGGGTGCTCCTCGCCCAAAAGCAGCAGGGCGTCCCCGCGCCCGAGACCCCCGCTCCGCTGCTCTATATCGCCGCCCTGGGCGAGGCGGCCCGCGGCCGCGGGTCCGTGCTGGTCGAAGGGCTGCGCCGCGCCGGCGTCTACGCGGAGAGCGACGTGGTCGGCCGCAGTCTCAAAGCGCAGATGAAATACGCCGACAAGATCGGCGCCCGCTATACGCTGCTGCTCGGCGACGCCGAGCTGGAGAGCGGCCGCGCCACCCTGCGCGACATGGAGAAGAGCGAACAGCGCGAGATCGACCTGAACCGCCTCGCGGACGAGATCCGCTGAGCGGACGGCGCTCCTGTTTCCCGCTTTGTCCCAAACCGGCAAAAAAGCGCCCCCTCCAACCAAAAAAGCGCCGTCAGACGCCGCTTTCAAAAAGAAAACGCGCAGAAATCCTGCGCGTTTTTTCTTGCTTTCGTCCGGCTTTGACGGGCGCTTTTTTCGTTTTAACGGTGCTTTGGGTCGCTTTGGCGCGGGCGATCCGGCCTCAAAAGAAGAAACCCCGTCGGCCACCGCCGGCCGGCCGTCACCCCGGCCAGTTTTGCGACTGAAAGGTCGTGCCGTCCTCGCGGGCCCAGTAGGCCTCCACGCCGTCCATGCCGTCGATCAGCGCCCGCCCGTCCTCCTCGGAGAGCAAAAACAGGTAGGTGGAGAGGGCGTCGGCCATCGCGGCCGAAAAGGTCAGCACCGACACCGACGTGTAGCCGTGGTCGGCGGGATAGCCGGTGGCGGGGTCGATGATGTGGTGATAGCGCACGCCGTCCACGGTGTAGCAGCGCTGATAGGAGCCGCTGGTCGAGAGCGACAGGGAGGAGAGCGCCAGCCGGCACAGATACTCCGCGTCGGGTCCTTCGGGGTTCTGCACCCCCACCGTCCAGTCGGAGCCGTCGGGTTTCTTTCCGATCATGCGCAGGTTGCCGCCCAGGTTGATGGCGTAGTGCGCACAGCCGAGAGCCGTCATCGTATCGGCCAAGAGGTCCGCCGCCCAGCCCTTGCCCAGCGCTCCCACGTCCAGCGACATGGCCGGGTCGGTCAGGGTCACGGTACACGCGTCGGGGTCGAGGATCATCTGCGTGATGTCGCAGTGCCGCGCCGCCTCCGCCAGCGCGTCGGGGTCGGGCAGGCGGGCCGCTTCGGGGTCGCTCTCCGCCTCCAGGCGGCATTCGTGCCACAGGCGGGTCACCGCGCCGAGCGCGACGTTGACCGCCCCGTCGGTCATCTCGTGGATCTGATATCCCAGCGCCAGGAGGTCAAACAACTCCCGCGGCACCTCGACCGGCTCCCCGCCGGCCAGGCGGTTGACGGTGGCGAGGTTGACCATACCGTCGTACTCGTGATAGATGTCCATCATCCGGTGCAGCTCGGTCAGCCGCGCCACGGCGGCGTCGGCGCGGGTGCGAAAGACGCTTTCGTCGGTCTCGTAGCCGTAGAGGGTCACGACGGTATCAAAGGTGTCGTATTCGGACACGGAAAACGGCCGGTACCGCAGCGCGTCCAGCCAGCACCCGCACAGGGGCAAGAGCAGCGCCGCCAGCACAAAAAACGCCGCCGCGCGCACGAGGCGGGCGTGCGGCGTCCCGAGACGAAAAGAAGGGAAGAGCGCGCGCCGCCGCGGGCGGGGCGCCGCTCCGGCTTTGGCCGGGGCAGGAGTCGTCACGTCGTCTCACTCTCCTTTTTTTGTTCTGTCAAAAAAGCCGCCTTAGCCGCCCCGACGTCGAGGGCCAGGCGCCGCGCCAGCTCTTCTTCGCTGCCAAAGGCGCGCTCGGGACGCAAAAAGTCGAGCAGCTCCACCTCCACCCGCACGCCCGCCGGCAGGGCGGGGACGTCGTCCGGGAGCAGATGGATCTCGCAGTTGGGCGCGCCGTCTGCTTCGACCGTCGGGCGCACCCCGACGTTGCACACGGCGGGATATCGTCCCGTCGGCGTCCCGCACACACAGCGATAGACGCCGTGCCGCGGGATCAAGAGCCCCTCGTCGAGCGGCAGGTTGAGCGTCGGGCAGCCGAGCCGGCGGCCCAGTTCCTTTCCGTGGACGGTGACCCCCGACAGACAAAAAGGCCGCCCCAGCAGTCTCGCCGCCCGGGCGGGATCGCCCGCGGAGAGGGCCTCCCGCACCAGCGAGGAGGAGACGGGCACGCCGTCCACACACACCGGCGGGAGGATCTCGACCGGCACCCCCGCGGGGGCGAGCAGGCGGGCCAGTTCTTCGGCGTCGCCGCAGGCTCCGCGCCCAAAGCGAAAGTCATAGCCCACCACCACCGCCGTCGGGCGGCAGCGGGCGAGCAGTCGGTCGACAAAGGCGGCGGGAGAGAGGTCCCGCACGTCCTCAAAGCGGCACAGACACACGAGCTCGATCCCCGCCCGGCCCAGCTCCCGCAGCCGCCGATCGAGAGCATCGACGGGCAGAGCGTCCTTAAAGGCCGGCGTCTCAAAGGCCAGGGCGATGGCCCGCGCGCCCGCGCGGGCCGCCCGCTCGCAGGTCCTTTCGATCAGCGCGCGATGACCCACGTGCACGCCGTCAAAGACGCCGATGGTCATCACGGAGGGGGTTTCAAAAGGGGGTCCGGCCGCAAAAGACAGGATCCGGGGCATTTCGGCCGGGGTCGGGCGGATCATCCTTACGCCTCCCGGGAGAGGCGGTCGGCCGTGACGGTCGTGTGCGGAGGCACAGAATGCGTCAGCCACACGTTGCCCCCGATGACCGAGCCCTCGCCCACGCGGGTGTCCCCGCCGAGGATGGTCGCGCCGGCGTAGATGACGACGTTGTCCTCGATGTCGGGGTGGCGTTTGATCCCCTTGACGGGCAGGCCGTCGCGGTCGGTGGGAAAGCTGCGCGCGCCGAGGGTGACGCCCTGGTAGATCTTGACGTTTTCTCCGATGGTGGCGGTCTCGCCGATCACCACGCCCGTCCCGTGATCGATAAAGAAGCGCCGGCCGATCCGCGCGCCCGGGTGGATGTCGATGCCGGTGTTGCGGTGGGCGTGTTCGGTCATCATCCGCGGGATCAGCGGCACGCCCAGCCGGTACAGCTCGTGGGCGAGCCGGTACACCGACAGGGCCTCAAAGGTCGGATAGGCGGCCAGGATCTCCCGTTCGCTTTTGGCGGCGGGGTCGCCCTCATAGGCGGCGCGCACGTCCTCGGAGAGCAGGCGCGCGACCTCGGGCAGCCGCGCAAAAAACGCTTCGGTCAGCCCATCCGCGTCCGGCGCGTCGTCGGGCTCCGCCACCAGACGGACGAGAGAGGTGAGTTTGTCGGCGGCGGCCGTCAGGTCGTTTTCGATCGACTCGCCCCCTCCGCCGAAGATGGAGGGATACATGGCGCGGCGCAAAAGGGTGATGAGGCACGACACGTCGTGCTTGATGCCGCATTCGGGCGCGGCGCGCCCCTCGTTCTGCGCGGCGGTCGCTTCGGCGAGCGCGCGCGCGCAGGCGTGGATGCTTTGTTCTTTCATGTGATACCTTCGGATGACCGACGGCCGGGCCCGGCGTCGGAGATGCGGTCGCTGTTGTTTTTTCTCTCCTTATTGTATCTCAAAGAGAAAGGAAAAACAATAGCTTTCTCGCAAAAGCGCGGCTCCTGCCCTCCGCGCCCCTCTGCCGCCCCCGTCCCCTCCGTTTGTCCGTCCTTTGCCCCGTCCTTTCGCCCGCCCCTCTCCGCGGAGCGCCGCGACGGGTGAATGTATACAAAAAGAGACAAAAAAAACCGTGCAAAATGCCCGCTTCTTTTTGCGTCCGCGCGTCTTGCTTCGTGCGCGCGCGTGTGCTATAATATACAATTAGAAAACCTCTGCCGTGACCGACGCCCCGCGACCGGCCCGGCCGAACAAAGAAAGGTGCATCACATGAAACAGATCCGGATCGTTTTGATTTTTCTCTTGGTCCTGTGCATGGGGCTGACGTTTGTTTCCTGTATGGAAACGGACGAAAACTCCACGACCGCTCCCCCCGCCGGCGCGACCCATACCGTGAGCGTATCGGGCGAACACGTCACCTTTGACGCCGCCCGAAAGACCGTCGCCGCGGGCGAGACCGCCGTCTTTTCGCTCACCCCCGAAGCGGGCTACGAAGTCGCGTCCGTGTCGGCCGGCGTCTATGACGCGGCGAGCGGCACGCTGACCGTGGCCGGCGTCTCGGCCGACACCGAGATCACCGTCACGACCCGCACGCGCTCCCTGACCGTCACACTCCTGTTGGGCGAGGGCGCCTCGATGGCCGACGACGAAGCGGTCAAGACCGTCAAATACGGCAAATCCGCCGTCTTCTACGTCCGCGCCGCGTCCGGCAGAGACCTGCACGCCGACGCCGGCACCTACCTGCCCGAAGAAAACAAGCTGACGATCTCCAACGTCACCGAGGATATGACCGTTTCGATCTGGACTACGGCCAAAGGCGCCGCGTCCTACTCGGTCACCTTTGCGGGTGAGCACATCGTCGCCCGCACCGGCCACGGAGAAGCCGGACAGCCCATCACCCTGCCGCTCGAAGCGGAAGACGGCTACATGGTCGTCAGCGTGGACGGCGCGGTCTACGACGCCGGGACCGGCACCGTGACCATCGCCTCGCTCACCGCCGACACCGTTCTCACCGTCACCACCGCGCCGGCGTTTTCCGTGTCGATCGCCGGTGAGCACATCACCGTCACCGGCCGCACCGAGATCCGCGTCGCCGCGGGCGGCACCGCGGTCTTTTCCGTCGCGCCCGAGGTCGGCTATGAGATCACGGCCGTGTCGGCCGGCGACTATGACGACGCGGCGCACACCCTGACCGTCTCGCCGGTCAACGCCGACGTCGCCGTCACCGTGACCACACAGCAGAGCTCCGTCCCCGTCTACACCGTCGCCCTGACCTCCAAGGCGCACATGACCATCGACAGCCCCGCCTCCGTCCAGGTGGTGCAGGGCGGCACCGTGGTCTTCGACGTCACGACGGACAGAGGCTGGGGCATCTCCGCCCTCTCGGCCGGCGCGCTCAACGACAAGGGACAGATCGTCGTCTCCAACGTGACGGGCAACGTCACCGTCACTCCCTCCGTCAATATGCGCAAGACCGTCTACCATCTCAACGACGGGACCTCCGCCCCCGTCAACGAGACGCCCGACTTCTCCTTCTACTCCGCCCCCAACGCCAAGTGGGACGACGGCACCCTCACCCGCTCGGGCTACGTCCTGATCGAGTATAATACCAAAGCCGACGGCAGCGGACAGGCCTACAGCCTGGGCTCCAAAGTCCCCTACGGCAAAAACGCCGGGGAGCTCCACCTCTACTGCATCTGGGCCAGAGAAACGGCCAAGTCGTCCTTTACCTACTCGGTCGGAAAGGTGACCGTCGCCGGTGTGCAAAAGATCGGCGTCACCATCACCGGCTACACCGGCAGCGACGCCACGGTCGTCATCCCCGAGGAGATCGACGGCGATCCCGTACTCAGGATCGCGGCCGGCGCCTTTGTCAACCGCACGGCCATGACCACGCTGGTCATGAGCAAAAACATCGGTATCGTCGCTTCCGGCGCGTTCACCGGCTGCTCCAATCTGGGCACCCTCTACTTCTCCGACAGCATCTACTCCATCCCGGACGACGCCTTTGACGCGGCGACCTACTCCAACCTGCACCACTTCTATCTCAACGCCACCATGGCGCCGCGCTATACCGGCTCCTACGACGGTATGTACCGCGTCAAATACGACACGATCCTCGCCTCCGAAAAGCCCGTGATCGTGATCCTCTCCGGCTCCTCCTCCGTCTACGGTCTGTCGGCCGAGTACTTTGAGGCGCTGATGGGCGATGAGTACACCGTGGTCAACTACGGCACCATCCGCACCACCTCGATGCTGCTGTATCTCGAAGGGCTCAAAGCCGTCCTCGGCGAGGGCGATATCCTCATCTACGCGCCCGAAAACTCCTCGGCCTACACCATGGGTTCGGGAGAACTCAATACCTTTAAGATCTTCCGTGACACCGAGGGCTCCTACAACCTCTTCCGCGACGTGGACATCGCCCACTTCTCGCACTACTTCTCGGGCATCTCGGACTACAACAACCGCCGCTATGGTTCGTCGGCGTCTTCTTACGCGATGTACAACGTGCCCAACACGCCCTCCGGCTCCAACCAGTTCCGGCTGACCTACCCCGACACGTTCACCATCTTCAACCAACACGGCGACATGGTCGCGGCAAACCCGACCAACAAAAACAAGACCGGCTCGTCCACCAACCAGAAGATCAGCTTTGACGACAAGACCTACAGCATCTCCGAGGGCGAGGGCGCCGGCTCCATCGCCGCCGTCGCGCCGGCCGCCAACGCGGCGCTGGCCGCCCTGCGCGCGCAGGGGGTGGCGACCTACTTCGGCTTCTGCCCGGTCAA
>JAGDBW010000071.1 GCA_017958845.1 Clostridia bacterium
AGCTTCTGGTAAGGCAGAAACCCGGCGACGTATACAATGAAACCCGCTATCAGGAGACTCTGATGGCAATACAGAGCCGCCGCCGAGGTCGTCCGCCGGGCGAGGGACGTGCTGGCCTCCATCGAGAGCGGAGCGCTCGCCGCCCCGCGCACCGACGCCCCCTCCGGGGAGACGGACGTGCCGGACATGTTCCGGAGACTACAGGACACCGAGGCGAGCGAGGTCGCCGAGATCCTGCGCGCCACCGATCTCAACACCCTCTCGCCCATCGAAGCCATGAACCTCCTCTTCTCACTCAAAAAGCGCCTGTCCACCTGACACACGCACGATCGGCCCCAAAAGGCCTCGCCAAACACAAAACCCCCGACAACATAGGACGGATCGGGCACCCTGCCGCCGTCCCCGCCGCGTGAGGTAGCTATGCAAACCATCAACGTACTGCCCTTTGAGATCGCCAACCTGATCGCCGCCGGCGAGGTGGTGGATCGTCCGGCCTCCGTCGCCAAAGAGCTGATCGAAAACGCCCTGGACGCCGGCGCCTCCCACGTCACCTGCGAGATCAAAGCCGGCGGCGTCACCCTTATCCGCGTCACCGACGACGGTTCCGGCATGTCTGCCGAGGACCTGCCGCTCTCCATCCGCCGCCACGCGACCTCCAAGATCCGCACGGCGGACGATCTCAGCGGCATCCTCACCCTCGGTTTTCGCGGCGAAGCGCTGGCCGCCATCTCGTCGGTCAGCCGCATGACCCTCATCACCAAGACCGCCGACGCCGCGTCCGGCTACATGCTCACGGCCGACGGCGGCCGGGTCACGGACCTGTGCGAGGTCGGCTGCGCCGACGGCACCACCGTCGTGGTCGAAGACCTGTTCGGCCGCGTCCCCGCACGCAAAAAATTCCTCAAACGCGACCGCACCGAGGCCATGGCCGTCTCCGCGCTCGTCGAGCGCATGGCGCTCTCCCGCCCGGACGTGGTCTTTCGCTTCGTCTCGGACGAAAAGGTGATCTTCACCACCCCCGGCGACGGCGACGTCGCCCACGCCCTCTACGCCATCAACGGACGCGCCGTTGCCGAGGCGCTCCTTCCGGTCAGCTTCTCTCACGGCGGCGTCACCGTCACGGGCTACATCGGCGCGGCCGAAAACGACCGCGGCAACCGCGGGTTTCAAAACGTGTTCATCAACCGCCGCTACGTCCGCTCCAAGACCGCCGTCGCCGCCCTCGAGGAGGCCTACACCTCTTACATCGCGCCGGGACGCTATCCCGTCTGCTGCCTCTATCTGACCCTCGACTGTCACCTCGTGGACGTCAACGTCCACCCCTCCCAGATGGAGGTGCGCTTCTCCGACGAGCGGCCCGTATTCGAGGCCGTCTACTGGGCGGTGCGGGGCGCTTTGGAGCGCGACGTCACCCGACCCGATCTCGGCCTCGATGCTAGAGCAAGTGCGGATCCCGCCTACCGGGCCGGACGCCTCGCCGGCGCTTTCGTGCCCGTCGGCGGCCTGCCCAGGCCGCAGCAGCTCTCCGCCCTCGGCGCGGACGAGCGCCCCGCACCCCCCACCCGTGTCGCAAAAAGCGGCCATGATACCGCCCGCTCCGCCTCCGCTCCCACCAACGCCGATCCCGCCGCCACGGCGGCTCTGCTGCGCGA
>JAGDBW010000072.1 GCA_017958845.1 Clostridia bacterium
ACGCCCCCGATCCCGAAGACCGCTACCCGGGACGAAAAGAGTTTTTTTATCCCGTCTTCTCCCAGGAGAAGTTGTGTTCTGGAAAATTGATTGAGCATAATCATCCTTTGTTTCAAAAGTCCTTTCGGCAAGGGAAAGGCCGGTTTCTCGCTGCGGGAGGAGACGGGGAACGCGATCTGCCTGTCCCGGCGGCAAAGCGGCCGCCGGAACGGGGCGGCGCACCCGGCAGACCGGTCAAAAATCCGATCAAAAGACCGACGGGACCCGTCCACTCTATTGTAGACGGTCGCATGCGGTTTGTCAACAGACGGGGGCGGGACGCGCGCGTTTTTTTCGTCGCGGGGCTTGACATCCGGCTCTCCGTGTGCTATAATACCTACAAAACAGATAGGTAATGGGGTTTTTGCATGCGCCGCATTCTGAAAAAAGCGCCCGGTCTGCGATGTCGGGCGAAACGTCTGACGCACGTCCCGCAAAGCGATCCCCGTATCACGGACCGGGCGATCCCCGTATCGCGCGCGGAGCGCCGGCCGTATCGCGGATGAAAGGTCCGCGTCGCGCGCGGAACGCCGGTCGTATCGCGGATGAAAGGTCCGCGTATCGCGGGCGGAGCGCCCTGCTTTCGGATGGCCCCCGGAGGCGGAAGGATCGGGCGGAAGAGAGGCCGTCGGATGCGGTCGTCCCGACCGTATAGCCGTCGTCAAACCACCATCACAAAAAACATGACAAAGGAGAATACACGATGAAAATTTACGAAAAAATCACGGATCTGATCGGAAAGACCCCGCTGCTCAAACTGTCGAATTACGCAAAGCCGCAGCAGCTGACGGCGACCGTGCTGGGCAAACTGGAATACTTTAATCCGGCCGGCAGCGTCAAAGACAGGATCGCGAAAGCGATGATCGACGACGCGGAGCAAAGAGGACTGCTCACGCCGGACTCCGTGATCATCGAGCCGACCAGCGGCAATACCGGCATCGGTCTGTCCGCCGTCGCCGCGTCGCGCGGCTACCGCGTCATCCTGACCATGCCGGAAACGATGAGCGTCGAGCGCCGCAACCTGCTCAAAGCCTACGGCGCCGAACTGGTGCTCACGGAAGGCGCGAAGGGCATGAAAGGCGCGATCGAAAAAGCGAAAGAGATCGCGGAAAAGACGCCCCACAGCTTTATTCCCAGTCAGTTTACGAACGTCGCCAACCCCACCGCGCACCGCACGACGACCGGGCCCGAGATCTGGGAGGATACGGACGGACGGGTGGATATCTTTGTGGCGGGCGTCGGTACGGGCGGCACGGTCTCCGGCGTCGGAGAATACCTCAAGAGCAAGAACCCGAACGTCAAAGTGGTGGCCGTCGAGCCGGCCTCCTCGCCGGTGCTTTCCAAAGGGACGCCCGGACCGCACAAGATCCAGGGGATCGGCGCCGGCTTTGTCCCGGAGACGCTGAACACCGCCGTCTACGACGAGATCATCACCGTGGAGAACGAAGACGCCTTTGCGACGGGCAGAACGCTCGCCAGAAAAGAGGGGCTGCTCGTCGGTATCTCCTCGGGCGCCGCCGTGTGGGCCGCGACCGAGCTGGCAAAACGCCCCGAAAACCGGGGCAAGATCATCGTCGCCCTCCTGCCCGACACGGGCGAACGGTATCTGTCGACGCCCATGTTTTCCGATTGATCCGATCCGGCGTCCCGCGGCTTTTTTCTCAGAAAGAATCCCGTCCGCTCTTTCGCCCCGGCGAAAGAGCGGACGGGGATCTTTTTTTGGGCGGTCGCGCCGCGCGCGGCGAAAGCGCAGCCCGCGTTTCTGCGGCCGCGCCGCCGTCCGTTATATTCCGTTATATGATATAGTCGTCGATCATCTGCTGCCGGTGTTGATCCACGATATCCGCCAGGGTGATGCCGTCGAGATAGTCGTTGATGACCTTGGCCAGGCCCTGCCAGACAGGGAGCGTGGCGCAGCCGGCGCCGCGATCACACCCGGCGGGGTTTTGATCGAGGCAGTCCACGGGAGAGAGCGACCCCTCCGTCAGACGCAGGATCTCGCCGACGGTATACTTTTCGGGTGAACGCGCGAGCATATACCCGCCCTGTGCCCCGCGGTTGGCGCGGAGAAAGCGGGCGTTGTTGAAGATCGGAATGATCTGCTCCAGATACTTTTTTGAGATGTTCTGCCTCTCCGCGATGGCGTTGAGGGAGATATATCCGCTGCTCTGATGTTCTGCAAGATCGATCATCATCCGCAGCGCATAGCGACCCTTGGCGGATATCTTCATGTGTTTTTCCTCGCTTGGCGATCGGTTTTTATATTCTTATCTTATCACATATCCGACAGGGATTCAAGCGCCGCCGCCCATCGCCGCCGATATTCCGGAAAGCGGGAAGCGCGGGCGCGCCGGCGACCGGCGACGACCTCCGTCACGTCAGGCGGCGGAAGACGCGCTCGGCGCGGGCGTTGTCGGGCAGGACAAAATAGGCGACGGTCTCCCCGCGCACAAGGATGACCGCGTCGTCCGCGGCCGACACGTCGGCGGCGTCGGAGAGCGAACGGAGCAGGGCCAGTCGCCGCCGGCACAGATCCAGGAGGCGGTCGGCGCGCTCGCGGTCGCGGCAGACAAAGACGGCCGCCTCGGTCACACGCGCCGAAGAAGCGCCGAGCCAGATCGCGCAGCTCTCAAAGTCCTCCCAATCGTCGGTCCCGTCCGCGCGGGCATAGAGCAGACCAAAGGTCTCGCGGTCGAGATAAGCGCCCGTGCCGGGGGCGGCCGTGCTGTCATAGACGACCCCTTCCGGCAGGCCGTAGCGCGCCGAAAAGTCCGAAAAAAGGTCGATGGCGACGGGGGTTTTGGCACAGGAGGGCAAAGCGGGACAGAAAAGCAGGCACAGGATCAGGGCAAAGGCCGACGGACGAAAAAAGGCGCGCACGGGCGGCTCCTCCTTTTTGTTTTTTTGTTTTCGGGCGGGCGGACGCCGCTTTTTTTCTTTTTTTCCGTTTGTTGTATATGCGCCGCCCGGCGGAGAATATGCGCGCCGCGGCAGGCAGAGGGGGCGACGCGGCGCCGTTTTCTCCCCCTCGGTCGACGCCGGCGGCGGCGCGCCGTCAAAAAACAGCCGCCGGCGCGAAAAAGCGCTTGTTGGCGGTTGCAAGCAGGGCGGGGGTGTGCTACAATGGGAGCAGAATGCGTCTCCCCCTGCGCGGGGGGACTTTGGATGACGGAGGCGTTTTATGCAGACAAAAAAGAGACTGGTCACCCGCAGCGACTTTGACGGGCTGGCCTGCGCCATGATGCTCCGGGAGCTGGGGCTGATCGAGGACATCAAGTTTGTCCATCCCAAGGACGTGCAGGACGGCAAGGTGGAGCTGTCCCGGAGCGATATCACCACCAACCTGCCCTACGACCCGCGGGTGGGGCTGGCCTTTGACCATCACGAGTCCGAGATGGACCGCCTCAAGGCCGAAGAGACGGGCGGAAAGCTCGTCATCGATCCCGCGGCGAAGAGCGCCGCCCGCGTGGTCTATGACTACTATGGCGGAAAGGCGGCCTTTCCGCACATCAGCGAGGAGCTGATGGCGGCGGTGGACAAGGGCGACAGCGCCGACTTTACCCTCGAGGAGATCCTGCATCCGAGCGGCTGGGTGCTGCTGCACTTTTTGATGGACCCGCGGACGGGGCTGGGGCGGTTCCGCCAGTTCCGCATCTCCAACTACGAGCTGATGATGGAGCTGATCGGCTTCTGCATGAACCACACCGTCGACGAGATCCTGCAGCTCCCGGACGTCAAAGAGCGGGTGGACCTCTACTTTGAGCAGGCGGAACTGTTCAGAGCCCAGCTGCTCCGCATCGCGCGGCCGGACGGCAAGGTGGTGGTGCTGGATCTGCGGCAGGAGGAGATCATCCACGCGGGCAACCGCTTTTTGATCTACGCCCTGTTCCCCGACGCGGCGGTCTCGGTGCACGTGGCGTGGGGCTTTCAGAAGCAGAACACCGCCGTGATGATCGGCAAGTCCATCTTTCACCGGGATTTTGACGTCGATATCGGCGAGCTGTGCCTCTCCTACGGCGGCGGCGGACACCGCAACGCCGGGACCTGCCAGCTGGACAACGACAAGGTCGACGCGGCCCTGCCGACGATCATCCGGGCGCTGAACAAGGGCTGACGGGGACGACGGCAAAAAAAGAAAAAAGGCCGGGCATACGGGTGTATGCCCGGCCTTTTTGGCGGCCGTTCGGGCAGGCGGCGCGGGGGGTTTTTGGTCTTTGGGCCGGGTTTTGGCCTTTGGGCGGCTTTTCTTTCGGGCGGTTTTTTCGGACGGTTTGCGGCCTCGGATCGCTTTTTCTCCGGTCCTCCGGCGGCCGACGCGGGGCCGCTTTTTCTTTTTTCTCCTTGCCGTCGGGCGGCGGGGGTCGCGTCAGCGGAGGATGTAGGCGTCCCGGTCGGCGCCGACCGAGATGTAGCGGATGC
>JAGDBW010000073.1 GCA_017958845.1 Clostridia bacterium
GACGGTCGCGCGTGACCCGACGGCCGCCGCGGCGGCCCCGACACAGACACGCGCCCCTGCGCGGCTCCACGCACCGACAGAGGCAAAAAAGGCGAGAAAAGCAAGGGGTATATGCCGATATGCACAAATGTGGATATTTTGAAGCGGCGACGGAGGCAGAGGACGGCCGGCGGCGGAAGGGGCAGAGAACGACGAAAAACGCGGACGCACAGGCGCCCGGCCGGCGGCGGCGAGGGGGCGGGCTAGTACATTATTGTATTGAATTTGAAAATAGTACGTTTTTTTGCTATAATAAAGGTACCGGGGCGACGCCCGGGCCAACAAGAAGAAAGAAGAACGAAAGAGAGAACGGAAGAAAAGCCGACCGTCGGACAGACGACCGACGACGACAGGGAAACGGGTGAACGAAGTGACGCCACGCTATGTCAAACGATTGCGCGATCTGAGAGAAGACAGCGACAACACGCAGGCGGAGATCGCTCACGTCCTCGGCACGTCGCAGACCATGTACGCCCGCTACGAACGAGGAGCGAATGAACTGCCGGTCCGCCATCTCGTCAAGCTCAGCGAATATTACGGCGTCAGCACCGACTATCTGTTGGGTCTGACGGACGAGTACCGCTGAGACCGGACAACGACCGCGCGCACACAAAAAAAGCGAGAGTTCTCCTCGCTTTTTTTGTTTTCTTTTTCTTTCGGCGCGCCGCCGCGCGCGCGCCGCACAAAAAACGCCGCACATGTTGCACAAACGGAAAAACAGGAGTATAATACTTTTTTGTGACTGTCGCCGCGCGCGCCGCCGACCGAAAGGATCGTCCGGCGAGCGGCCGCACACACCGACACAAAACGTACGGAGAAAACCGGATGAACACCGACAACGCGTCCAAGATCAAGGGAATATCACTGCGCAGGCTGCACGGCTGGATGATCGTGCTGGCCGTCGTGTTGGCGCTGCTCATGACGATGTCGACCGTTCGTCTTTCGACGTCTTTTCACAACCTGCTCGACGCGACGGAAGAGTACATCGGTCTGGAAAAAGCCGCGTACAGGCTCATGGACGCCTCCGACCTGCTGACGGAAAAGGCACAGCGCTTTGCCGCGACGGGCGATATGGCGTTTTTGGCCGACTATTTTGAGGAGGCCCTGGAGGTCCGGAGCCGCGAAGAAGCCGTCGACAAAATGAAAGAAGACCCCAAAGCCGCCGCCGCGCTCTCCCGGCTCTCCCGGGCGCTGGAAGTCTCCAACGACCTGATGCTGACCGAGTACTACTCCATGAACCTGGTGATCGCCGCCCGCGGATACACGGAGGACGACTTTCCCGAAAAGCTGCGCGAGCAGATACGCCGGGAACTGTCGCGCGAAGAGGCGCTCCTCAGCGCCGACGACGCGGCGCAGCTCCCGGACGAGCAGATGCGGCGCGCCGCGGTCAGGGTGACGGACGAAAACTACTTTTCCCAAAAAGACGAGATCCGCGACAACATGAACGGGAGTCTCGCCGAGCTGGAAAAGCTGACGCGCAGCGCCCAGGACAAGGCCGGGCAGAACCTCCGGGCGGACCTGTGGATCTTCAGGAGCATTATCCTTTTGGAGGTGGTCGGCATCGTCGCCGTGATCTGGCTGACCTCGCGCCTCGGCATCTCGCCGGTCCTCAAAGCGGTGGAAAAGATCCGGGACGACAGCCCGATCCCAGAGATCGGCGCCAACGAGTTCCGCTATCTGGCCCTGACCTACAACAAGATGTACGAAATCTACAAAAAGAGCGTCCGACGTCTCAACTTCAACGTCTCGCACGACGCTCTGACCAAGGTCTACAACCGCGCGGGCTACGACCTGCTCCTGTCCGGATTGGATCTGTCGACGACCTACATGCTGCTCTTTGACGTCGACGGCTTTAAGAAAATCAACGACACCTACGGCCACGAGACGGGCGACGGCATCATGATCAAGGTCGCCGAAACGCTCAAGCGGCATTTTCGCGCCGACGACTACGTGTGCCGCATCGGCGGCGACGAGTTTGTGGTGTTTATGATCCACGCCGAGCCGACGCAGGAGCAGCTGATCGCCGCCAACATCGAGCGCATCAACGAAGAGCTCTCCGACACCTCCGACGGTCTGCCCGCCTGCTCGATCAGCGCGGGCGTCGTCCACGGCTCTATGGCCGCCGACGCGCAGAGCATGTTTGTGCGGGCGGACCAGGCGCTCTACAAGTCCAAAGCCGACGGCCGCCGGCGCTGCACCTTTTTTGCCGAGGGGATGGAGACGCTGGAACGCTACCTCTGAGCGACCGCAAAAAGCCGCCGGAACGCCGGGCGCCGCCCGACCGCCGGGCCGGATCAACAAAAAAGCAAAAAAACCGGGAGAGCCGCGACACCGTCGCGGCTCTCTCTCCGCAAAAGGACAAACGGCCGCCCGCGCGGATCGCGGAGAAGAAAAGACCCCGCGGAAAATTCCGCGGGGGCTCCTGGCAGATGGTCAGGCGACCGGATCTTCTTCGACTTTGAGGATGTTGATCTTTTGCTTTTTCAAAAGGAAGAGATAGGCGCCGAGCGAAACGATGCTGTCAAAGGCGTTTCCGATACCGAACAGGAGCGCGATGCCGAGCAGCGAAGGCGTCCACAAGCCCGCGCGGTACAACAGAAAGGCGCCGCCGTAGTAGACGGCGTTTGTGACGACCGA
>JAGDBW010000074.1 GCA_017958845.1 Clostridia bacterium
CGGACGCGCGCGGGCGCAATAGCGGCCGGAAAAGCCGCGGACAAACGGAACGACCGGCCGCGCGACCGCCGGCCGGGGAGGCGTCAGAGCGACCGGACGAAACGAGCGGCGCGGCCGGGCGGAAGGTGCGGCGCGCAAAACAAAAACGAAAGCACGCGCGCAAAAAACAAAGCGCGAAAAACAAAAGCAAAAGCGCCCGCGGCAAAAAACAAAAACGAAAAAGCGAAAGCGCCGCGCAAAAAACGCCCGCGAAAAAACAAAAGCGCCCGCTCCGTGCGGGCGCTCATGTCGGCCGTGTCAGGCAAACAGGTTTCCGTAAAACTGAGAAAAATACTTCCACTCGCCGGTGGTGGTGTAGACGGTGTTGTTGTAATCGGGCTGGACGATATAGACCAGCAGGATCAGCACGGCGAAGCAGACGGCGACCGCGGCGGTCAGACGGCTGAGCAGCCTGTCTTTTTTGACGCTGTTGTCTTTGCTCAAAAAAGAATCGGTGTTGCCGCCGGCGATGGTGCCGGACAGGCCGCCGTTTTTGCTCTTTTGGAGCAGCACGGCCACCACCAAAAACACGCCCATGGTGAGCAGAGCGATCAGAAGAACGAGGGTCAAAGCTTTCATGACTATTGTGATCTCTGCCGCGGCAGAGCCTTTCTCTGTTTGTCTTTCGGTCACGGACGGACGTCCGTGGGATGTTATTGTATCATACCCGACACAAAAAAGCAAGAGGCAAGCGAAAAAATGTCACATTTTTACCGAGATGCGCATGACCTCGGCCACGACTTTGTCGCAGTAGTCGGGGCTGTAGAGCTTGACGGCCATGAGGCGGCTGCCCATCTTGCGCAGCACGTCCGCGGTCGGCAGGGGCAGGTCGGAAAACTCGCCGGCGTTGATCTGTCCGGACTTGGAGAGGATGCGGACGTAGAGGTCGTACGGCGCGGAGGTCAGAAAGGCGTACAGCCCCCACAGAAACGCGGGGTCCATCTCCCCCTTCGAGGACGTGTCGATATAGTTGAGTTTGTTGTGGGTGGAGATCATGGTGTAGCCGGGGAGCTGGGAGGCGAGGTAGACCGCGCAGACCAGCCGCCGCCCGTCCGAGCGGGCGGGGACGCGCTTGATAAAGAGCATATTGCGGTTGCGCTGCATCAGCGAGGGGATGACGGGGGAGACGTACTGGCCGGGGAGCGGGATACGGCTGCTTTTTTCTATGACCGGAAAGGCCACCCGCCCCTCCGAGACCGCCGCCGGGCAGATGAGCGGGATCAGCCCGCGCGCCGGCTCGTCAAAGAGGCACGCGCGATAGCGCGACGGCAGCGTCAGGCCGGTCTTCATCCGCAGGCCGTAATAAGCAAAGCTGCAGGGCAGCCGGCGCATGTAGGCCAGCACCTGCACCTCGGCCGGGTCGTGCATGAGCAGCAGCGATCGGCGCGGTTCCGTCATCACCTGCGAGAGCGGGAGCGGGTCCAGGATCACCGTCTTTTCGGGTGTGCCGGCGTCCCGCGAGGCCGAAAAGACGACGGTGTCGTCCGGGGCGGGCGCGCGGTGGGTCATGGTCAGGACAAAGGTCTTTTTGAGCGGTTTGGCGGCTTTGCCGGTCTCAAAGACGTGGATGCGGCGCGGCGTGTTTTGCGAAAAGAAGAAGCGGCGCATCCGCGTAAGCGAAGGCGAAGTGGCAAAGGCCGTGGGCAGGATCGCCGCCAGCTGTCCGCCCGGCGCCAGCGCGCACTCGGCCATGGCCAAAAAGAGATAGCACAGGTCCACCTCGCCCGAAAAGAGGTCGGGCACGCACAAAGCCTCCGGCGACGCGGGGGCGAGCAGGGCAGTCGGCGGATGGGTCAGGACCAGGTCGAACAGCTCCGGCTCGTCCTTGTAGAGCGAGAGGGTGTAGGCCGAGCGCCCCGCCAGCACAAAATTCTCCTCCAGCACCGTCGCGGCCAGCCGGACCTTGTAGCGGCGGCGGCAGAGGCGGCGGAGGCGTTCGAGGTTGTCTTTCAGCACCGGCAGGCAGCGCGCGTCGTTTTCGCAGCACAGGAGGCGGATCTCCCTGACCGTGCCGCTCTCGCACAGCCGCTCGATGACCGCCGCCGAGAGGATGCCCGTCCCGGCGCCGGCGTCCAGCACCCGCACCGCGGGCTTGTCCGGCAGTTCCAGCAGGCCTGCCAGGAGGCGCGCCGTCTCTTTTTTTGTAAAGAAGCGGCCCAGACGCAGGTTGTCGCTCTTGACCGTGGCGCGGATGAGTTTGTTGGTCTGACGAACGGTCATGTTCAGCACGGCAAAGCCCTCCCTCGGCGCCCGTGACAGGCGTTTTTTGTCGATTTCTGCCCCAAAATTTCTCTTTTTTTCATTGTATCATACGGCGGGCGTATTTTGCAAGAGGAGGGGGGCTTTCTTTTTTTTCGCCTTTTGCCGGGACGGTCGGGCGGGCGCGGTTTTTTTGACGCGAGTCGGCCGGACGTCTGCGAGGCGGGCGCGAAGCGCGGAGGGAGCGGCGGACGTAGCGGCCGGCCCGGGCCCACAGGCGCGGCGGCGACCCCTTGCTTTTGCGCGCGGGATGATATATAATGAGAGGCGAAAGAAACTTTGCCCGCGACGGCGGGGTGACAGAAAGGGTTTGGAGATGGCTGCTTCGTTTCGGGAGATACGCGTACTGCACGCCGGCGATATCGAGCTGGACAGTCCTTTTTCTACGTCGGACCGCGCCGAGAGCGAACGCCGCCGCGACCAGGTCCGCCGGACGATCCGGGACCTCTTTTCCTTTGTGCGCGAGCGGGGCGTGGAGATCGTGCTCCTCTCGGGCAACCTCTTTGACTCCGAGTATGCCACCGACGAGACCGCGGCGTTTTTGCTCGACGGGATGGCGGCCTGCCCCGACACGCGCTTCTTTGTCGCTCCCGGCCCCCGCGACGCCAACGCCGAGGGCACGCTCTACCAGGCCTATGCCGTCCCGGCAAACGTGACCGTCTTTCGCCGTGCGCACGCCGAGCGGGTGGATCTGCCGGAGTGGGGCGTCTCGGTCTGCGGATGGGCCTACCTCTCCCCCGCCACCACCTCGCGCCCGGCCGTGCGGCCGTTTGAGCGCGGAGACTGCCCGATCCTGCTGGCCTGCGGCTACACGTCGCCCGGCGGCGTGAGCGTCACCGAGGCGGACCTCGCCGCCTGCGGCGCGGTCTACGTGGGGCTGTCGGACGGACGGGACTTTGACGGTTTTCACCACGTGGGCACCACGGCCTGGGCGCTCTCCGGCCCGCCGGAGGCGCGCGACTTTTCGCACAAGCAGTTCGGAGGGGTCAACCTGCTGACCCTGCGCATCCCCGTCCCGGAGACCGACGCGGCCGACGCCGCGCAGGCGGCGGACAAAGCCGCCCCGGACCCGACGGACGAGACCGAAATCGACAATAAAGAAAAAGAACCCCCCGCCGACGGGTCGGATGCTCCGACCGACGAGGCGCGGAGCAACGCGGACCGACCGGGGGAGGCGACCGCCGACGGCGCGAAAGCCGACGGCGACACGACCGCCCGAGACAACCGTGAGACGGCCGACGATGAGGGCACGGGGGCCTTTGGGCTCTCGACCGGCGCGGCGCTGCTCTCGCGCGACGGGTGCGAACTCTACGGCGAGCGGATGCTGATCGGCTGCCGCCGCTACGTGACGGTGGATCTGCCGCTCGACGGCATGACGAGCGAGGC
>JAGDBW010000075.1 GCA_017958845.1 Clostridia bacterium
CGGGGAAGAGCCCCGATGCCGTCCCCGCCGTCGCCACCGCAGAGGCGAAACGCGCCGCGCGGGCCGACGGACCGCCGCTCCGATCGCAAAACGAAATGACGATCACCAAACACAGAAAGGGAAGATCCCCATGCAATACAGACAAGACAAATACGGCAGAGAACTGTCCGTTCTGGGCTACGGGTGCATGCGATTCACCCGAAAGGGCGGCGGCATCGACGTCGACAAAGCCGAGCGCGAGATCCTGGCGGCGTATGCCGCGGGCGTCAACTATTTTGACACGGCCTACATCTACCCCGGCAGCGAAGCGGCGATCGGCGAGATCTTTGAGAGGAACCGCCTGCGGGACAAGGTCAACATCGCCACCAAACTGCCGCAGTATCTGATCCGCAGCCACGCGTCGCTGGACAGGTACTTCGGCGAGGAGCTGTCCCGGCTGCGCACCGATTATATAGACTACTACCTGATGCACCATCTGACCGACGTCGCCATGTGGGAAAAACTCAAGGCGGTCGGCGCGCGGGAGTGGATCGAAGAAAAGAAAAAGTCCGGCGCGATCCGCAACATCGGCTTTTCCTATCACGGAAACACCGACAACTTTCTCAAAATACTCAGCGACTATGACTGGGATTTCTGTCAGATCCAGTACAACTATCTCGACGAGGTGACGCAGGCCGGCGCACAGGGGCTCCGGGCCGCGGCCGAGCGGGGGATCCCCGTCGTCATCATGGAGCCGCTGCGCGGCGGCAAACTCGTCCATATGCTGCCCGACAGGGCAAAGAAAGCCATCGCCGACAACGAAAGAAAATGGTCGCCGGCGGAGTGGGCCTTCCGATGGCTGTACAACCAGCCGCAGGTCACGGTCGTCCTGTCCGGCATGAATGCTGCCGAGATGGTGGAGGAGAATTGCCGGGTCGCCTCCGAGGCCTCGGCGGGAGAGCTGACCGAGGCGGATTTTGCCCTCCTGGAGGAGGTCAAGGAGGCGATCCGGGAAAAGGAAAAGGTCGGCTGTACCGGCTGCCGGTACTGTATGCCCTGTCCGCAGGGCGTGGACATCCCCGGCATCTTCCGGTGCTACAACGCCATGTATATCGAGTCCAAGAGCCAGGGCCGGGCACAGTTCATCCAGACGGTGGGGCTGACCAAGGAGCCCGCCTTTGCCACACAGTGTATCGGATGCGGAAAGTGTGAGATGCACTGCCCGCAGAGCATCCCCATCCGCGAAAAACTCAAAGAAGCCGACAAAGCCCTCCGCCCGCTCCCCTACAAGGCGGCGATCGGCCTTGCGCGAAAATTCATGTTCCGCAGACCCGCCGGCGCCAAAAAAGCCAAAACCCCCCGCTAAGACCGCCGACCGAAAGACCGTCCCCGCACATCAAAGCGGCACGTCTCACAAGCGCTTGCCCGTTCCCGCCCCGCCCGGCGGGGCGGCGGGGCGGCGCGTCCCGAAAAAGAACAAAGCCCGCGACCACGACGATCTTCGTCAGAGAGCAGAGCGACAGGAGCGCAAAACGGAAAAGGAAGGACAACATGGAATACGTCGTTTTAACACTGAGTCTTTTGGCCTTTATCGCCTCGCTCGCGGTACTCGTCCTGGTCTTGAAAGACAAGAAAAAAGGAGCCCTCGCGCTGGGTGAGGACGATCTGCGCCGGATCCGGGCGTCCGTCACCGAGGCGGTCGGTCAGATGAGTGCGCCCGTGGCGGCCCTCGTCGCGGAGAAGAACGCCGCGCTGATGGACGCCCTGGACAAAAAAGTCGCCGACCTGACCAAAAAGATCGACGACCTCATCCGCTCCCAGGCCGAGCTGACGCAGGCGCACCACAAGTTCAAAGAGGACGTCACGCGCCTCTTGACCGACGACAGCGAAAAGACGACCAAGCTCCTCGGCGACTTTGTCCGTCAGTACACGGACGACAGCCACAAACAAAAAGAGGAGATCATGAACAAGCTCTCCTCCGAGATCAAGGAGTTCAACCAGGCCGTCAAGAGCGCGCTCGAGTCCTTTGACAAATCCATCAAAGAAAAGCTCGAGGAGTTCATGTACAACACCGGCGAGGCCATATAGTGCCTCGTCGAGACCGTCACGGGGAACCTGACCGAGATCCGAAAAGACAACAACGAAAAACTGGACAAGATCAACGAATCGGTCAACGAAAAACTGCGTCAGACCCTCGAAGAAAAGCTCAAAGACTCCTTCAAGAGCGTCGTCGAAGGCATCGGCGACGTCAACAAGGCCGTCGGAGAGATCAAGGGCCTCGCCACCGACGTCGGCTCGCTCAAAAACGTGCTGACCAACGTCAAGACCAAGGGCATCCTCGGCGAGGTGATCCTGGGCAACATCATCCGCGAGTTCCTCACCGCCGGCCAGTTTGAGGAGAACGTCGCCACCAAAGAAGGCTCGGGTGACCGCGTGGAGTTCGCCGTCAGACTGCCGGGCAAAGACGAGCAGACCGTCTGGCTGCCCGTCGACTCCAAGTTCCCCTACGAGTCCTATTCCATCCTGCACGATTCCGCCGATCCCGACGCGATCGCCGACGCCAGAAAGCGCCTGCGCACCGAGTTGCTCAAATACGCCAAGGACGTGAGCGACAAGTATATCGACGTGCCCAACACCACCGATTTCGCCGTCATCTTCCTGCCGCTGGAGGGTCTCTACCTCGAGGCGCTCAATCTGGGCCTCTTTGAGGAGATCCAGAGCAAATACAAGGTCAATCTGACCGGCCCCACGACCTTTACGGCCTTCATCAACGCCCTCAATATGGGCTTCCGGTCCCTGCTGATCGAAAAGAAGAGCGCCGACGTCTTCAAATTGCTCGGCGCCGTCAAGACCGAGTTCGGCAAGTTTGCCGACGCCCTGGAAAGACGCAAAAGAAGGTCAACGCCGCCGCCGACGATCTGGAAACGCTGGTCGGCACCCGGACCAGACAGATGAACCGGGCGCTGGGAAAAGTCGAGGCCGTGGACGAAGAAACGACCAGACTGTTTCTCGAAGGCGAAAAGAGCGAACAACTCTGAAAACGAAAAAAACAACCGATAGGGGAGACAACCAACATGGACAAAGTCGTGGTCGGGATGTCCGGCGGCGTGGACAGCGCCGTCTGCGCCCTGCTGCTCAAACAAGCCGGCTATGACGTGATCGGCGTCACGCTCCGCACCTGGCAGGCCGACGATGGCTCCGAGGGGCGGTGCTGCGACATCGACGACGCCAGAGACACCGCGCGCGTCCTCGGCATCCCCTACTACCCGGTCAACTGCACCTTTGATTTCAAACGCGAGGTGGTCGATCCCTTCGTCTCCGACTACCTCCGCGGTCAGACGCCCAACCCCTGCATCCGCTGCAACCGCTACGTCAAGTGGGAAAAGCTGCTCGCCTACGCCGCCGTCACCGGCGCGCGCTACGTCGCCACCGGCCACTACGCCTCGATCGTGCGGACCGATAGCGGCCGCTATACGCTGAAGAGAGCCCAATACGCGCCCAAAGACCAGACCTATATGCTCTACCGCCTCACGCAGGAGCAGCTCGCCAAAACCCTAATGCCCCTCGGAAAACTCACAAAAGACGACGTGCGCGCCCTCGCCCGACGGGCGGGCCTCCCCGTCGCCGAAAAGCCCGACTCGCAGGAGGTCTGCTTTGTCGCCGACGACCGCTACGCCGACTACATCGAGGGAGTCTCGCCCGGCGGCTGTCTGCCGGCGGGAGATTTTGTGGATGAGGCCGGCCGCGTGCTCGGCCGGCACCGCGGCGTCGCCCGCTACACCGTCGGCCAGCGAAAAGGGCTGGGCGCCTTCGGCCGCCCCATGTACGTCAAGGAGATCCGGGCAGAGATCAACGAGGTGGTCCTCTCCGACGAGGCCGCCCTCTACCGGCGCGTCATCGAATGCCGCGACGCCTGCTGGATGAGCGTCGCTCCGCCCCCTCCGGGCGCGGAGCTGACCTGCTTTGCCAGGATCCGGTACCTGCACCGCGAGCAGCCCGCCCGCGTCACCGTCTCGGACGAGGGCCGGGTGCGGCTGACCTTCGACGACCCCGTCCGCGCCGCCACCCCCGGTCAGTCCGCGGTGTTCTACGACGCCGACGGCTGCGTGCTCGGCGGCGGTATCATCGAAAAAGCGGTCGACTGACCGCCGCTATACCGGCCCATCCCGCAAAAAACGTATATATGCCCCGCCCCCCGGCGAACGGGATCGTTCCCGCCTGCCCCCGCCGCCCCCTCTTTCTCCTCCGTATCCGAAAGACCACCTTTCCCCGCGCGCTCATCCCAAAACTCTCGCCAAAGGAGACAAACGATGAAAAACAAACGAGAGAAAAAACGACCCGGTGTGATACGCCGCGTCTTCCGCGCCGTCGGGATCGTCCTCGCCGCGCTGCTGGTGCTTGTCGGCGGGCTGGTCGTCTTTTTGTCGGTCACGGAATACCGCCCCGCCGAGAGAGAAACGCTGACCATCGAGGGCGAGGCCGCGCGCACGCCCGCCGTGGGCGACACCATCTCGATTTTGACCTGGAACGTCGGCTACGGCGCCCTGGGCGACAACGCCGACTTCTTCATGGACGGAGGAAAAGGCGTCAGGACCGCCGACCGGGCCCGCCTCGAGCAGAACATGGCGGGCATCGTCGCCGCCGTCACGAGCGTCTCGCCCGACGTCCTCTTTGTGCAGGAGGTCGACCGTGACTCCGCCCGCTCCTGCCGCGTCGACGAGCTGGCGCAGCTGCGCGACGCGATGCCGGGTTATGCCTCCGCCTACGCCACCAACTTCAAAGTCGCCTTTGTCCCCTATCCCGTCCCCCCCCTCGGACGGGTCGATTCCGGTCTCGCCACCTTTTCGTCCTTTGCCGTCTCCTCGGCCGAGCGGCTGCAGCTGCCCGTGCCCTTCAAGTGGCCCGTCCGCATGGCCAATCTCAAACGCGGCCTCCTCGTCTTCCGCGTCCCCG
>JAGDBW010000076.1 GCA_017958845.1 Clostridia bacterium
CTGAATTCGCTGTTGTTTTCGTAGACGAGGACGCGGGCGGGCGACGCGCTCTCCCCGGCGTCGGCGACGCGGATCTCCAGCGCCAGCCACGGGGTCGAGTCGGGGGTCTCGACCTCGTCAAAGGACGGATCGTCGAAGAGCGCGCCGTCAAAGTCCACGCCGTCAAAGCAGATCTTGTAGTAGTCGTAGCCGAGGTGGGTCTCGCGCAAAACGGCCGTGGGGGCGTAGGTCAGGCGGCCGCGTACGGCGCCGTCCTCCTCGGTCCACTCGTAGACGAGCGAAAAGGCGAGAAAGCCCTCGGCGTCGGTCGGAGCGGCCACGCCCGCCCGCTCGGCGACGTCGGCGTAGTTGCGCCGGTTGACGCGCAGACTGCACTGGAGCGAGCCGGTCTCGCGCACGACGAGCAGGTTGTCGGTCATGTAGAAGCCGGTGGCGCGGTCCTCATAGGGGACGGCGATCTTCTGCGTCAGGGGGGAGAGCGTGCCCGCGGCGGTGTGTTCCGCACGGAGCGCGTCGGTCATGTGGAGGCGCCGGCAGACGCGGGGATACCAGCCGGCAAAGATCAGCCGAAAGGCCAGGAGCCCCAACACCGTCACGCAGGTCAACGTCAACAAAACCCGGATGGTCACCCGCAGGATCCGCGCCCACAGGGGGGCGGGATAGAGCGCGTCGTCCGGGTTGTCGCGGTGGTCGCTGTCGCTGTATCGTTCGTAGCCGTTGTCGTTCATGGTGCTCTCCGGTGTTCGGTCGGGGCGCGGTCGGTCGCGCCGTTTCTTTTTTCTTTTTTATTATAAAGAACGCGGGCGCAAATGTCAATCGCGGGAAAAGCGAAAAAGGCGGCGGAGACAGGCGGGCGGCGGAGGGAGAGAGGCGGCCGAAAACAGCGGCGATGGCGCGCCGGGGGGTTGACAGACGGGGCGCTTTGTGCTATAATGGGGGCGCTGTGACGGGGAGGAGTACGTCCCGGGTCGGTGTCAAGAGAGGAGACGGTCGGTGCGAGTCTCTCACCCAACGGACCGAAGTCGCCCCCGAGCCGGGCAGGAAAGGCCGAAGGCCGAGTAGAAGCCCACCCCCAACGAGGCACGGCGCGCGCCGTGTGAAACAGGTGGTACCGCGTCCGAGACGCCCTGTGGTTTTTCACAGGCGTGTTTTGTTTTTCCAAACGAAGGACGGGCGCGAACGGCGTTCGCGCGCGAAAGATACGCGCAAAGCGCGTATGCGAGATATTTGCTCGACGGCAAATGCGAGATATTCACCATCCGGCGAATGCGAGATGCCGGACAAGCCGGCGCGAAAGAAACGGGCAAAGAGCGGAACACGGAGCGCCGGTTTGGTTTTTGGGGCTGATATTTTTGGTTGATACAATTCTGTTTTTGACGAAAGGACGAGAAGATGAGAGAACCTTTGTCCAAGACGTACGCGCCCCGCGAGTTTGAGGAGCGCATCTACAGCAGCTGGTGCGAGGGCGGCTACTTTGCGCCCTCGGGCGACCGGCGCGCGCCGGCCTACACCATCGTGATCCCGCCGCCCAATATCACGGGGCAGCTGCACATGGGACACGCCCTCGACAACACCCTGCAGGACATCCTCATCCGCTACAAACGGATGCAGGGCTACGACACCCTGTGGGTGCCGGGCACCGACCACGCGTCCATCGCGACCGAGGCCAAGATCGTGGAGGCGATGCGCAAAGAGGGCCTGACCAAAGAGGCGGTCGGGCGCGAGGAGTTTCTCCGGCGCGCCTGGGCGTGGAAAGATAAATACGCCGGCCGGATCGTGGAGCAGCTGAAGAAGATGGGCGCGTCCTGCGACTGGTCGCGCGAGCGTTTCACCCTCGACGAGGGGTGCTCGCGGGCGGTCAGGGAGGTCTTTGTGCGCCTATACGACAAGGGCCTGATCTACCGCGGCGAGCGCATCATCAACTGGTGTCCGAAGTGCCTGACCTCCCTCTCCGACGCGGAGGTGGAATATCAGGACCAGGCAGGGCATTTTTGGCACATTCGCTATCCTCTGACCGACGGCAGCGGCTCCATCGAGCTGGCGACGACCCGGCCGGAGACGCTCCTGGGCGATACCGCCGTGGCGGTCAACCCGGGCGACGAGCGCTATCGGCACCTCGTGGGCAAGACCCTGCGCCTGCCGCTGGTGGGGCGCGAGATCCCCGTGATCGCGGACGAGTACGTGGAGGCCGACTTTGGGACCGGGGCGGTCAAGATCACCCCGGCGCACGACCCCAACGACTTTGAAGTCGGACAGCGGCACGGTCTGCCGATCGAAAACGTGATGACCCCGGACGCCAAGATCACCGACGACTATCCCGCCTACGCCGGCATGGACCGCTACGCGGCGCGCAAGGCCATCGTCGCCGACCTCGAGGCCGGCGGGTATCTGGCACGGGTGGAGAACTATACGCACAGCGTGGGCACCTGCTATCGCTGCGGGACGACCGTGGAGCCGCGGGTGTCGCTGCAATGGTTTGTCAAGATGGCGCCGCTGGCCGCGCCCGCCATCGAGGCCGTGCGCGGTGGCGAGGTGCGCTTTGTGCCCGAGCGGTTTGAAAAGAACTATCTGCGCTGGATGGAAAACATCCGCGACTGGTGCATCTCGCGCCAGCTGTGGTGGGGGCACCGCATCCCGGCGTTCTACTGCGACGAGTGCGGCAAGACCGTCATCACCAAGGACGACGCGGCACTCTGCCCCGCCTGCGGCAAACCCATGCGGCAGGACCCCGACACGCTGGACACGTGGTTCTCTTCGGCTCTGTGGCCGTTTTCCACCCTCGGATGGCCGGACGATACGGACGATCTGCGGCGCTACTATCCGACCTCGTCCTTGGTGACGGGGTACGACATCATCACCTTCTGGGTGTCGCGCATGATCTTCTCAGGCCTGGCGTATACGGGCAAGGCGCCGTTCGATACGGTGGTGATCCACGGGCTGGTGCGCGACGCGCAGGGCCGGAAAATGTCCAAATCGCTCGGAAACGGCATCGACCCCCTGGAGATCATCGACAAATACGGAGCGGACGCGCTGCGCTTTGCCCTCGCGTCGGGCAACTCGCCGGGGAACGACATGCGCTTTTCGGATGAGAAGATCGAGGCGGCGCGCAACTTTGCCAACAAGCTGTGGAACGCGGCGCGCTTTGCCCTGCTCTATCTGCCGGAGGACGACGACACGCCGCCCGCCCTGCCCGACGCCGCCCGGCTCGCGCCGGAGGACAAGTGGCTGCTGGCCCACTATCGCCGGACCGTGGCGGCCGTGCGGGACAACCTCGACCGCTATGAGATCGGGATCGCGCTCTCCGAGATCTACGACTTTGTGTGGGATATCTTTTGCGACTGGTACGTGGAGCTGTCCAAGAGCCGCCTCGCCGACGCCGGGAGCGACGGCGCGGCCGTGGCCCGCGCGACGCTGACCTGGGTGCTGACGGGGATCCTCAAACTGCTGCATCCGTATATGCCCTTTATCACCGAGGAGATCTATCAGAGTCTGCCGCACGACGCGCCGTCGATCATGATCGCGCGCTATCCCGCGCCACAGGACGTGGAGGACTTTGGGACGGAGGCGACCGACTTTGACCGTGTGATCCGCGCCATCGGCGCGGTGCGCGCGCGGAGAGCCGAAATGAACGTGCCGCCCTCCCGGCGCGCCAACGTCTATCTGAAAACCGCCTACCCCGCGTCCTTTGCGGGGGCGGAGCCGTTCTTTGTCAAGCTGGCGGGCGCGGCCTCGCTGTCGATCGTCGACGCCTACGACGCCAAGGACGCGGTGAGCATCATCACCGACGCCGCCACGCTGTATATCCCGCTCTCGGATATGGTGGACCCGGCCAAAGAGCGCGCCCGGCTGGAGGGCGAACTGAAAAAGGTCCGCGAGGGCATCGCCCGCACCGAAGCGAAACTCTCAAACGAAGGCTTTGTGTCCAAGGCGCCGGCCGCCGTGGTGGAGGCCGAACGCGAGCGGCTCGCCAAGATGAAAGCGACCGAAGCAGGCCTCGTCGCCTCGATCGAAACAATCGCGCAAGCGTAAAGAAAGCCCGAAACCCCAAGAGCGAAACGCGACAGCGCAAAGCGCGAACGGCGAAAGCAAAACGAACAAGCGCGAAAGCGCGAAAGGCGTGAAAGCGTGAAAAAAGCCGCGCGGCAAGCCGCGCGGGGCGAAGAAGAAAAAAGAAGGCGCCGCCTTTTCGGGCGGCGCCGGTTTTTTGTTTTTGGGGCGGTCACTCGTGGAGTAGGCCGGTCTTCCAGTTGACGTAGGGGTAGCGCGCGGTGACGTAGGCGGAAAAATCGTCGGCGTCAACGGTGGTTCCCTCCTCGCGGCTGCCGAAGGCGACGATGACTTTTTTCTCATCCGAGAAAGCGACCATCGTATAGCGGTAGGGGAAACGCATCTCCGGCGGGTCGGTTTCTTCTTGGGAGGCGAAGCCGATGATCTCCCGGAAAACGAAGGTGTAGACGGCGCCGCTGTCGCTCTCCGCCAGCGTCATGCGGGAGAGGTAGTCCGCTTTGGCCGTTTGGTACGTTTGTGTGTCTTCATAGCGGAAATAGATCAGCGCCAGGGCGCTTTCGCCCCGGGTGGAGCACCCTCTCTTGAGTTGGACGCGAAAGTAATAATAGTCGGACATTTCGGTCGTGTAGGCCTTGGCGAAATCTTTTGGGATCAGGTAGCGGCACATTCCGTCCTTGTCCTGGTTGGTTTTGAAAAACTCGATGCCGTGCACCGTAAACGTTTGTTCACAGCCCGACAGCAGCAAAATCGAAGTCAAAAGCAACAGCGTTGTCACAAAGTGAACGATTTTTTTCATCTTGTTCTCCTTTTGAGTTGTATTTGCTATGTGCGCGGACGGCGGGGGGCAAGGTCGGCTCCGCGGGGGCGACGATCAGCGGGGGCTACGGAAACGCGGGGGCGTCCGCGGCGGGCGGCGGCGGCTCAGGGGCGCTTTCGGCCGGAGCGGAAGGAGCGGCGGGCGCCTGTTTGGCGGGAGCATCCCCGGCGGGGACGTCGTTTTGCGTAGGGGGGTCCGGCGGGAGGTAGACGTCGGCGGCGATGGCGAGGAAGGCGTCGACGACCGCGGGGTCGAAGTGGGTGCCGGACTCCTCGCGGATGATGGCGAGCGCCTGTTCGTAGGAGAAGGGCTGCTTGTAGCTGCGGCGGGAGACCAGCGCGTCAAAGACGTCCGCGACCGCCATGATGCGGGCGGAGAGCGGGATCTGCTCGCCCGCGACGCCGCAGGGGTAGCCCTTTCCGTCCCAGCGTTCGTGGTGGAAGTAGGCCATCTCGATGGCTTCTTTGAGATAGCCGCTCGACTGGGCGAGACTGGAGGAGTGGTCGAGGATCTCCTTGCCCTCGGTGGTGTGGGTCTTCATCAGTGAGAACTCCTCGTCGGTCAGGCGGCCCGGCTTGTTGAGGATCAGGTCGGAGATCTTGATCTTTCCGACGTCGTGGAGCGGCGCGGAACGGATCAGGCGATCGACGTAGTCGTCGTCAAGCACCTCGGGGAACGCGCCGCGGCGGCGGAGTTCGCGGGCGATGGCTTCGACGTAGAGGGAGGTCTTTTTGATATGGTCGCCGGTGCATTTGTCGCGCGCTTCCACCATCTCGGCAAAGTCGATGATGATCTCTTCCTGCATGCGGGTGATGAGTTCGTTCTGCTTTTTGACCTCGTCGACGTAGCGCACCGTGTCCCGCGCCATCTGGGAGAGGGAGCGATACAGGTTTTCGATCTCATCGCCCGTGCGGACGCCGAGGGCCTCGAAGCGATCGAGTCCGTCCCGGATGTCGCCGTCGCCGTCGCTGTCGTGGACAAATTCCTGTGCTGTGCGGGCCATGGCGTTGATCGGCTGTACGGTCCCGACCCGCACCAGCTCGATGACGGCGCCGACGATCAGGATCGAGGTGCCGAAGAACAGCGAGATCATGCGCGCGAGAAAGGCCACCTCGTCGGTGATGACGTCGCTCATGGAGACGTCGGCCGCGACGTAGCAGACACAGCGGCCGTCGGCGGCGTAGATCGGGCGGTAGACCGTGAGCAGCCAGCCGTAGGTGTCGTCGGTGATGATGGGGTCGATCTCGCCGCCCGCGAGCAGCGTCGGCAGATCGTCGTCAAAGGACTCGTCCGGCTCGAAGAAATCGCCGACCTCGCCCGCCTCGACTTCTTCGGTGTCCAGATCAAAGACCACGCAGATCATGGGGTCGCCGTTTTCGTCTCTCGCAATGCGGTAGGCGTAGAGATATTCGACCTGCGGAAAACTGTCGCGCAGACCGTAGAGTTTCTGTTCGGTCTCATCGTAGCCGGGCGCAGAGCGGCCGGTCGTCAGGTAGTCGTCCACTTTTTCTGCGTCGATAAACAGCGCCGCGCTGTCGGTCACGCCGCGGCAGATCTCCGTATACTTGCGGATCGCGATGTTCCGGTAGAGAAAGTAGCCGATCAGACAAGCCAGCGTGCCGAGCAGCAGCTCGGCCGTTACCACGACGGCGACGACCTTGGCGAGCAGGGAGCGGCGCACGCGCACGTCGGTCTGCTCCGCGAGGTCGGCGGGGCGGAAGGCGCGTTTCCATCTGTCGGGCAGCAGGCGGGCGATCCCGACGGTCGCGGCGATGACGAGGGTCTTGTCAAAGAGGTCGATCAGCACGTGCGCCGTCAGGTTGGCGAAAAACACGGGCACGCCCGGCCGCTCGCCGGCGGAGGCCGCGCTCATGCGCGCGAGCAGACGGAGGCCCAGCCCCTGCGCGGCGTCCTCGGCGACGGAGAGGCCGAAGATCGCCCACGAAACGACGGCGCTGACGAGGCCGCAGAGGAGGGCGACGGCGAGGGTGGAGAGCAGGGCGCGCGGCACTTTTTTGAACATTCCGCGCCGCCACAGCCACGAAAAAGCGACGGCAAAGAGCGCGCTGACGACGCTGTAGTAGAGGTTGGCCGTTCCGGCAAAGCCCAGCGCCATGTTGGACACAAAGCCGGTGACGATGGCCGGGAACATACCGCCCGTCACGGCGACGATCGCCGTGCCGAGACAGTCGAGATAGAGCGGCCAGCCGAGCGCGGTACACAAAAGGGAGAGCGCGCAGTTGAGGAGGATGCCGCCGAGGATCAGGCACAGGGTCGAGAGAACGCGGCGTTGGTGAGGCGTCATTTTTTGGGACATGGTCGCTCCTGTTCTGTGTCGGCGGGACGTCGGCACGGGATCTGAAATAGGGACCGGGGCGGTCGCTCCGCGGCGGGCGGGGCGTATTTTCTTTACTCTTTTTCTCTGTTTTGAGTATAACAAAGAGAACCGGGAATGTCAACAAAAGATATCGTTTGCGCGGGCGGGGCGGGGCGGTCACGATGGCGGAGAAGAAGGGATCAGAATCCACGCCCGCTCGTCCTCCGAACGCGGGCGGGGGCGGTCACAGCTCGGAAAAGACCTCGGCGATGGGGCGTTGGATCATCAGGTCCCGGTCGGAGTCGAGGGGGTACGGGAGGGGGTCGCGGTTGACGACCACGACGTGCTCGCCGCGGAAGGCGCGGACGAAGGACGCCGCCGGCCAGACGGTGAGAGAGGTGCCGCCGATGATGAGCAGGTCCGCCGCCGCGATGGCCGACACGGCCCCCGTGACCGCCTCCTCGGGCAGAGACTCGCCGTAGAGGGTGACGTCGCAGCGCACGACGCCGCCGCAGGCGCAGCGCGGGATCGGGTCGGGGCTGTCAAAGACGAAGTCGGGGTCGTGGACGCGGCCGCAGGACATACAGTAGTTGCGGGCGGTGCTGCCGTGGAGCTCGTACACCCGGCGGCTCCCGGCGCGCTGATGCAGGCCGTCGATGTTCTGGGTCACGACGGCCGTGAGTTTCCCCTCCCTCTCGAGGCGGGCGAGGGTGGTGTGCGCGGCGTTGGGCCGGACGCGGCGGGCGTCCATCTTTTGGCGGTAGTATTCAAAGAACACCTTTGGCTCCCGGACCAGGCACTCGTGGCTGAGCAGGTATTCGGGGGCGTAGTTTTCGAAGCGGACGTCGCGGCGGTTGTAGAGCCCGTCCTTGCTGCGGAAGTCCGGCACGCCGCTCTCGGTGGACACGCCGGCGCCGCCGAAAAAGACGACGGATCGCGCCTCGTCGATCAGGGCGCGGAGTCTTTGGATATCGTCGGTCACGGTTTGCCTCCTTTTGGGCGGGGGTTTTGGGGTTTTGAGCGCGGTTTGCGCTCAAAAATGATGTGTCCGCAGGGCGGACATGAGGCGCGGCGACGCCGCATGATGTTCTGCTCCGCAGAATGATGTGCGCGCTTGCCTTTTGCAAGCGCACGTGCCAGATACAGGGGCAAGATGAGAATTTTGCGCGCGGTTTGCGCTCAAAAGTGATGTATGGCGCGGCGCGTGTGGGTCGGCGGCGGGCGGGGCGCGGTGTGTTCCGCGCGGCCCTCCGTTGTCAGCATATCACACTTTGGGCGCGGTGACAAGGGGCGTCTTTTGGATACATTGGCTCTATCAAAAAAAGAAAAGGTATGCTATAATGAGATATCGGACAATTTTCGCCTTTTTTGGGAACGAAAGGATGGGTAAAATGATCAATCATTTTTGCAAATGGCCGCTGTGGGAATGCTCGACCGCTCTCGTCGACGTCGCGATGGGGCGGCGCCCCGCCGATCTCGTCGTGCGGGGAGCGCAGCTCGTCAACGTGTGCACCCGCGAGATCCTGCCCGACACCGACGTGGCCGTGGTCTGCGGACGGATCGCCCGCGTGGGCGACTGCGCGGACACGATCGGACCCGACACGCGGGTGATCGACGCCGGAGGCAGGTATCTGGCCCCGGCCTTTCTCGACGGGCATATCCACATCGAGTCGTCGATGCTGACGGCGGGCGAGTACGCCCGCGCGGTGGTGCCGCACGGTACGAGCGGCGTCTTTGCCGATCCGCATGAGATCTGCAACGTGCTGGGCCTCTTTGGCGTCCGGTGTATGCTGGACGACGCGGCCGGCACGCCGCTCAAGGTCATGATGACCACCCCGTCCTGCGTGCCGGCCGTGCCCGGCTTTGAGGACACGGGGGCGCACATCGGGCCCGAAGAAGTACGGGAGACGATGAGCTGGGAGGAGTGCGTGGGGCTGGGGGAAATGATGAACTTTCCCGGTGTGATCTACGCCGCGCCCGAGACGCACGCCATCGTCGGCGAGACGCTCCGCGCCGGCAAGACCGTGACCGGGCACTATTCGATGCCCGAGACCGGAAAAGGACTCAACGCCTATATCGCCGCGGGCGTGCGGTGCTGTCACGAATCCACGCGAGAGGAGGACGCGCTGGCCAAGATGCGGATGGGGATGTACGCGCTGATCCGCGAGGGCTCGGCCTGGCACGACCTGCGCGAGGTCATCCGCGCCGTGACGCGGCACGAAGTGGACAGCCGCTACGCCTGTCTGATCTCGGACGACACCCACCCCGAAACGCTCCGCGGACTGGGACATCTCGACCACATCGTGCGGCGGGCGATCGAGGAGGGATGCGACCCCGTGACGGCGATCCAGATGGTGACCGTCAACGTGGCGACCTGCTTTGGGCTGGATCACGAGATGGGCTCGATCGCGCCGTCCAAGTGCGCCGATATGGTGCTCATCGACGATCTGACGGCCTGTCACGTGACCGACGTCTTTGTCAACGGCGACCACGTGGCCAAAGACGGACGGCTGACGGCCGAGGTGCGCCCGTATACCTACCCCGCGCAGGCCGTCGATTCGGTCAAGATGGCCAGGATCGGCACGCGGGATCTGCGCATCGGAGCCGCCGGAACCAGGGCGACGGTGCGGGTGATCGAGGTGATCCCGGCCAAGGTCGGGAGCATCGAGCGGCTGGTCGAGATGCCCGTCTCGGGCGGAGAGATCAAGGCCGACGGCGAGCGGGATATCCTCAAAGCCGCGGTCTTTGACCGTTATCACGCGGACGGCACGTGCGGCATGGGCTTTGTCAGCGGGTTCGGGATCAAACGGGGCGCTCTGGCGCAGACCGTGGCGCACGACGCGCACAATATGCTGGTGGTCGGATCGAACGACGAGGATATGGCGCTGGCGGTCAACACCCTGATCGACTCGCACGGGGGACTGGTCGCCGTCATGGACGGAAAAGTCCTGGGACACGTGCCGCTGCCCATCGCCGGGCTGATGAGCGACAAGCCGCTGGACGAGGTGGCGGGCGAAGTGGCCGCGCTGGAGCAGGTCTGGAAGGAGATGGGCTGTACCCTGCCCTCGCCCTTTATGACTATGGCGCTGATCCCGCTGGCCTGCCTGCCGGAGCTGCGGCTGACCAACCGGGGGCTGGTGGACTGCCGGACGTTCAACTTTGTCGATCTGATCGTCAAATGACCGCACGAACTCAAAAGAGAGAGACGGCGCGCCGGGAGGCGCGCCGTTTTTGTCGGCGGCTTTTGGGGGCGCGCTTTTGGGAGGGCGGGC
>JAGDBW010000077.1 GCA_017958845.1 Clostridia bacterium
GCCCCCGCCCGCGCCGCCGCGATAGCGGCGCAGGAGCCGGCCGGCCCTCCGCCGACCACCACCACGTCGTATTCACCCGCCACGGGCGTCTCGAGAGTCTCCCGGATCGTCCTTTGCATATCCTGTCCTCTCCCGCGGGGGCCTCCCGGCCGCCCGCCTTTTTGTTTTGCGGCCCTCGCGGAGCCGCGCACTTTCATTTTCATTTTGCGGCCGTCGCCGTCTCGGTGCCGCGCGTTTTCTTTTGCGTTTGGCGGCCGCTGTTCGCCGCCTGTTTTTCGGATCGTCCCGACCGAGAAAAAACGGCACGCGCCGGATAGGCGCGTGCCGACAGCGTCAGGCGACCGCCGCTTTTTTGCTGCGCCGGGTCCTCATCCACAAAAAAAGCTTTCGTCCGTAATAGACGACGTAGGCGACGATGCCCGCGCCGACCAGACCGAGAAAGATGATGGTCCCGTAGTTGGTGACCCCCTCGGTGTCGTCGATGCTCAGCTTCAGCCACTTGTCCTGCATCATCTGCAGCGTTTCCTCGCTGAGATTGTAGTATTCCTGCATCCGCGACGGGTCGTCCCGATAGCTCTGCGGCAGCACGTACAGGATCTCATACCCCGGCGTGCCCTCCGCGTGGTCATAGTCCTCGTGGTCGATCACGGCCAGGTTGGGGGAGGCGTAGGAGATGTAGTTGGCGTTCTGCGTCGCGATCTCCGGATCGAGCATAAAGTCAATAAAGAGATGCGCCGCCCCCACGTTCTGCGCCGAGGCCGGGATGCACATCGCGTCGACAAAGACGTTGGTCCCCTCGTCCGGGTAGAAAAAGGCGAGATCGGGGTTGACGTTCATCATGGTGATGCAGTCCCCCGCGTAGTAGGCGGCCACGGCGGCGGAGCCGTTCTCCATTTTATTGAAGACCTCGTCCATCAGATAGATGCAGTTGGTCTTTTGTCTTTGCAGATGCTTCAGCGCCGCTTCCCAGTCCGCCTCGCTCTCCGTGTTGACGTCGAGCCCCAGGTCGATCATCGCCACGCCAAAGGCGTCGCGCGGGTTATTAAAGTTGATGATCTGCCCTTCCTCAAACTGCTCGTTCCACAGCAGATCCCAGGAGTGCTCCGGCTCATACAGCACGTCGTCGGTCGGGTCGCCCAGCACCTCGTCCACCAGACGGGTGTTGTAGACGATCCCGATCATCCCCACCGCGTAGGGGATCGAGTAGGCGTCGGCGGGGTCATAGTGCCGGCCCAGATACTGCGGGTCGATCAGATCATAATGGGAGACTTTGTCTTTTTGCAGCGGCTGGAGCAGGTTTTCCGCGATCAGCCGCTCGATCATATAGTCGGAGGGGATGCACACGTCGTAGACCGCGCCGTTCTTGAGCTGCGCGTACAGTTCTTCGTTGGTCTCAAAGTAGTCGTACTTGACCGTGATCCCGTACGTCTCCTCAAAGCGCTTGACCACGTCCAGCGACCCCTCGCTGCCGTCCGAGATATACTCGCCCCAGTTGTACACGTACAGGGTCGAGCCGGCATATTCGGTGGGCACAAACTCCACCTTTTCCTTGTCTGCGCAGGAGACGAGCGGCAGGCACGCCGCGACCGTCAGCACCGCCAGGACAAAAAAGGCGAGACACACACGTCTTTTCATACTTCGCCCCCTCCCTGCGCCTCGCGCCCGGCCGCCCGCTGCGCCCGTTTCTGCCGCCGCATCTGCGCTTCCCGCGCTTTTCCCTTGGCCGTGAGCGGGTCGCGCTTGGCCTCCATTTTCGCCTGCACAAAGTTGGAGAGCAGCATCAGCACCAAAATGGTCAGAAAGATCAGAGTCGAGAGGGCGTACATATCCGGCTTGACCTTCTTTTTGGTCATGGCGTAGATGTAGGTCGGCAGGGTATAAAAGCCCTCGCCCTTGGTAAACTGCGTGATGATAAAGTCGTCCAGCGAAAGCGTAAAGGCCATCAGCCACCCCGACAGCACCCCGGGCAGGATGGCCGGCAGCTCCACGAGAAAGAAGGATTGCAGCGGCGTACATCCCAGATCGCGGGCGGCTTCGGGGAGGTTTTTGTCCATCTGACGGATCTTGGGCAAGACAGACAGCACCACGTACGGCAGGTTAAAGGTGATGTGCGCGATGAGCACGGTCACAAAGCTGCGGGTCGAGATCCCCAGCGCCGTCCCCACAAAGACAAACAGCATCAGCATCGACACGGCGGTGACGATGTCCGGGTTCATCATGGGGATGTCGGTGACGTTCTGCAGGGTCTGACGCCAGCGGCGTTTCATGCGGCTCATGCCGACGGCGGCGGCGGTGCCGATCACGGTCGCGATCACCGACGACAGCACGGCCAGGAGCAGGGTGTTTTTCAGCGCCTCGCCCACCTCGTCTTTGGCAAACAGCTCGCCGTACCACTTCAGATCAAAGCCGGCAAACGCCGAGGTCGACGCCGATTTGTTAAACGAAAAGACGATCATCACCAGGATCGGCGCGTACAAAAAGATCAGCAGCAGCGCGATATAGATGCGACGCAGCGTTTTCATACGATCACACCTCCGTCCTTTTCACCAAACTTGTTGGTGACAAACAGACTGACCAGGATCAGCACCATGAGCACAAACGAGAGCGCCGAGCCGATGTTGTAGGCGGCCACGTTGTGCATGGAGATCTCGGTCTCGATCACGTCGCCGATCAGTTTGACGCGGCCGTCCGAGAGGCTCTTGGAGATAAAGAACGTGCTGATCGAAGGCACAAAGACCATCGTGATGCCCGAGATCACCCCCGACAAAGAGAGCGGAAAGGTCACGCGCCCCAGCACCTGCCGGCTGTTGCAGCCCAGGTCCTGCGCGGCCTCGATGAGCCGCCGGTCGATCTTGACCAGCACCGAGTAGATGGGCAGCACCATATAGGGCAGATAGTTGTACACCATACCCAGGATAATGGCAAAGTTGGAGTTGAGAAAATGCACCGGCCCCAGATGCACCCACGCCAGCGCGTGGTTGATGACGCCGTTGGTCTCCAGCAGGATCTTGAGCGAATAGGTGCGGATCAGCAGGTTGATCCACATCGGGAGCATCAGCAGCATGATGATCTGCGGCTGATGGCGCGCCTTCATTTTCGTGATGGCGTAGGCCAGGGGATAGGCCAGCACCAGGCAGATGGCCGTCGCCACCAGAGCGTAGAGGATGGAGCGCTCCAGGATCCGCAGATAGGAGGCCGAAAAGACCTCGTTGATGTTGTAGATGGTAAAGGCGCCGTCCGCGTCGGTAAACGCGTAATAGACGACAAAGGCCATCGGCGCGAGGATAAACAGCACGCACCACAGCGCGTGCGGCGCGGCCGCGATGGTCTGCACCACGCCGCGGCGTTTCCTGCGCGGGGCGGGCACGGTCTCAGGTCTGGTCATCGCTCTCGGCCTCCGCCTGCGGGGTGTCCGGGTCGGACAGCTCGTCCAGCTCGTCGCTGAAAGAAGAATAGTCGCCAAACATCCCGGAAAACTCCGATTTTTTCATGATATGGATGGCGTCCGGCTCGATATAGAGCCCGATCTCCTGACCGGGGCTGACGTAGTCGGTCGTCTGGATCATCCACTTAAAGTTGTTGATATCCACGATGATCTCCCAGTGCACGCCCTTAAAGGTCACCGAGGTCGCGATCCCGCGCAGCATCCCCCGCTCGGGCTCGACCACGTCCACGTCCTCGGGGCGGATCACCACGTCCACCGGCTCATTCTCGCCAAAACCGCGGTCCAGACACACAAAGTCCCGACCGTCAAAGTTGACCTTCAGGTCCTCTTTCATGACGCCGTCGATGATGTTGGACTCGCCGATAAAGTCGGCCACAAAGGCGTTTTCCGGCTCGTTGTAGATGTCGGTCGGCGTGCCGATCTGCTGGATACGGCCGCCCTCCATGACCACGATCGTGTCCGACATGGACAGGGCCTCCTCCTGATCGTGCGTCACGTAGACAAAGGTGATGCCCGTCTGCCGCTGGATGTTTTTCAGCTCATTCTGCATATCCTTGCGCAGTTTCAGGTCCAGGGCGCCCAGCGGCTCGTCGAGCAGCAGCACCCGCGGACGGTTGATCAGCGCCCGCGCGATGGCCACGCGCTGCTGCTGACCGCCCGAGAGGGTGGCGACGTTCTTGTCGCCAAAGCCGCGCAGCGACACCAGCCTCAGCATCTCATGCACCTGCTCGTCGATCTCCTCTTTGGGCACGTGGCGCAGCTTGAGCGCAAACGCGATGTTGTCAAAGACGTTCAGATGCGGAAACAGGGCGTACCGCTGAAAGACCGTGTTGACCGGCCGCTTGTAGGGGGGCAGGTCTGTCATCGGTCTGCCCTCAAAGAAGATCTCGCCTTCGTCCGGCGTCTCAAACCCGCCGATCAGCCGCAAGGTCGTCGTCTTGCCGCAGCCGGAGGGACCGAGAAGGGTAATAAACTCCTTGTCGCGGATATACAGGTGGATGTTATTGAGCACCTGCTCCCCGTCAAAAGACTTGGACACACCCTTCAGTTCGATGAGTTTCTGGCTCATGTCGCAGCACTGCTCCTTCCCATACAAAAATGACCCCCATCCGATGATGCTCCGTCGTCCGCGCGCCGCAGAGCGCACGTCAAAAAACCATATCGCCAAAGGCCATTTCAAATCATGATAGGAGCATTATAACAAACATCCCCGTCAAATGCAATAGAAACCGCGAAAAAACCATTATTTTTTGCAAAAATCTCCAAACAGCCGGATTTATCCGCAACGAACCCGGTTTTTTTGTTGAAAATCTCAAAAAATCGTCGAAATCCTCCAAAAACCTCCCAAATCCTCTGTTCGCGTGACCGCCTCGCCCCGGTTTCCCCGCTCGCCCTCACCGCACCGGCTCCGCCGCCGCTTTGTCGGTGATGATGTGTTCCATAAAGAGCGAAAAGAGCAAAAAATAGGCATAACCTCCCCCTCCAAAGCACCACAGACAGACCAAAGCCGCCGTCATCCCGCCCACCAGGACGCACAGAGAGATCCCGCGCCCGAGCCGATACGCCGCGTCGGGCGGGAGCAGGCGCTCCC
>JAGDBW010000078.1 GCA_017958845.1 Clostridia bacterium
CGTCGACGGGCAGACCATGGACGCGCTGGGCTACGACGCCTTTCTCGACGCCATCCGGGGCGAGGCCGGCACCACCGTCTCGCTCGTCTGGTTGACGCCCGCGGACCCCGAACCCCGCACCGCCGACGTGGTGCGCGCCCGCGTTGACAAGCGCACCGTGCTGCTGCGCGACCTGCCCGGTGAGGACCGCGTGGGATACCTGCGCATCACCGGATTTGACGGGCTGACCTACGCGGCCTTCAAGGCCTCGCTCGACCGGCTGATCGCCGAGGGCAAAGAGGCCGTCGTCTTTGATCTGCGCGGAAACGGAGGCGGCACGCTCGACTCCGTCTGCCGCGTCCTCAGCTATCTGCTCCCCGACGGGGACATCGTCACCGTCGACTACGCCGCCCCGGACGCGCAGGACTATACCATCCGCGCCGAGGGCGAGACCTATCACAGCGGCGGCCGCAGCGAGCGGTTTCCCGACGCCGCGCACGCGCTCACCCTCCCCGTCGCCGTCCTCTGCGACGCCGGCACGGCCTCGGCGGCCGAACTCTTCTGCGCCGCCCTGCGCGACTATACCGCCGCCGGCGCCTTTGACGCGGTCATCGTCGGCGCCCCCACTTACGGAAAGGGGACGGTCCAGACCTCCCACCTCCTCCCCGACGGCTCCGCCGTCAAGCTGACCGTCGCCACCTACGCCCCGCCCTCCGGCGTCTGCTACGACGGCGTGGGCATCCTCCCCGATCGGCCCGTCGAGGCCGATCCGACGGCGCCCGACCTCTATCTGAGAGACCTGTCGCTGGATCCGCAGTGCGCCGCCGCCGTGGCGGCCCTGTGCGCCAAAATCGACTGAAAAGGCAAAAACCCCCGCGGTTTTTCGTTCTTTATCCGCCCGTCCCGCTTTTCTCCGCATTGTCACTCCGCCTTTTGCTCTGCTTTTCGCCTCGCTTTTGCCGCGCCCTCGCGCTGTCCCTGCCCCGCGGCCGACCCGCGAGCGACCGGAGCGAGCCCGCGCGTCCCGGCGCGCCCGCCCGCACGGACAGCCGCCGCCAAAACCGCAAACCCGCACACGCAAACAAGAAAACAAAAAAACAAAAAAATACATCACAGACAAGGGAGACCCTCATGGAACACAAGAAACAGAACTACACCCCCGAAGGATACCAGGCCCTGCTCGACAAACTGGAAGCGCTGAAAGTCCGCCGGGAAGAAAACAAAAAGGACATTTCCACCGCCCGCAGCTTCGGCGACCTGTCCGAGAACAGCGAGTACGACGAAGCCAAGAACGAACAGGTCAAGATCGCGACCGAGATCGAGGCGCTGGAAGAGCGGATCAAATACGCCGTCGTCATCGACGAGAGCGAGATCGACGCCAGCAAGGTCGGCGTGGGCTCCACCGTCGAAGTCTATCTACGGGAGCGCGACCAGACCAAGACCTACTATATCGTCGGCTCGTTTGAGGCCGACCCGCTCGCCGGCCGCATCTCCGACGTCTCTCCCATCGGCCGCGCGCTGATGGGCTACTCCGAGGGCGACTCCGTCGTCACCGAACTCCCCAACGGAAACCCCCTGCACATCGAGATCCGCCGCGTCAGCCGTTGACGGACGCCCCCGCCTGAAAGGAACGACCATGAACCAACAACCAAACAACCCGGCCCCCCATCCGACCAGCGAGCGGGCCGTCCGTCGAGAAAAGCTGGCGGCCCTCGTCGCCGCCGGTCAGGACCCGTTTGTCAAGACCGGCTACCCGGTCACCTCTGACAGCGCCGCCATCAAGGCCGACCCCGACGCGCCGAAAAACGACGAGACCGGCTTCCCCGGCAAGGACGTGTCCCTGGCCGGCCGGATCATCAGCCGCCGCGTGATGGGAAAGGCGTCGTTCGTGCATCTCGCCGACGCGACGGGGCGCATCCAGCTCTACGTGCGCCGCGACGACGTGGGCGAAGAGGACTACGCCGCCTTCAAAAAATGGGACGTCGGCGACATCATCGGCGTGCGCGGCTTTGTCTTTGTCACGCAGACGGGCGAGGTCTCGGTACACGCGACCCACGTCGAGCTTTTGGCCAAGTCGCTGCTCCCCCTGCCGGAAAAGTTCCACGGCCTGACCGACCCCGAGCTGCGCTACCGCCGCCGCTACGTCGATCTGATCGTCAACCCGGAGGTCAAGGACGCGTTTGTCAAGCGCTCGGCCATCCTGCGCGAGATCCGCGCCTACCTGGACGAGCAGGGCTATCTCGAGGTGGACACCCCGATCCTGACGCCCTTTGAGATCGGCGCGACGGCGCGGCCGTTTGTCACGCATCACAACACGCTCGACATGGACATGTACCTGCGCATCGAGACCGAGCTGTATCTGAAACGCCTGATCGTCGGCGGCATGGATCGCGTCTCCGAGGTGGGCCGCATCTTCCGCAACGAGGGCATGGATGCCACGCACAATCCCGAGTTTACCTCGGTGGAACTCTACTGCGCCTACACCGACTACCACGGCATGATGGACCTGGTCGAGGAGCTCTACCCCCGCCTCGCGCAGCGCGTCTGCGGCTCGACCACCGTCACCTACCGCGGCACGGAGGTCGACCTCGGACACTTTGAGCGTCTGACCATGGTCCAAGCGGTCAAGAAGTACGCCGGCGTCGACTACGCCGACTGGTCCGACGACGCGGCGGCGCGCGCCTGCGCGGCCGAGCGGGGAGTCGAGGTGCCCGCCGACGCCACCCGCGGCACGGTGCTGGCCGAACTCTTCGACGCCTTTGTGGAGGACAAACTGATCCAACCCACCATCATCTATGAATACCCGATCGAAAACAGCCCGCTCGCCAAGCGCAAGCCCGACGACCCGTCCTTTGTCGAGCGCTTTGAGTTTTTTATCTGCGGCACCGAATTCGGCAACGCCTTCAGCGAGCTCAACGATCCGCTCGACCAGCGCGAGCGCTTTGAGCGCCAGGTCGCCAAAAAACGCGCCGAAGACCCCGCCTCCGCCGCCCGCGTGGACGAGGACTTTCTGACCGCGCTGGAGTACGGCATGCCCCCGACCGGCGGCCTCGGCTTCGGCGTCGACCGGCTGGTCATGCTGCTCACCGACTCGGCCTCCATCCGGGACGTATTGCTCTTTCCGACCATGAAAAACATCGAGGGAGACGAGCCCGTCTGACGCGCCCGACCAAAGCGGCCGCCCGCGAGCGGCCGCCGTTCCTCCGTCCGGCTGTCGGCGCCCCCGGCGAGCGTCTCCGCGTCACTCTTTACCGATGAAAAAACTGTCTGACTTTTGGTATCATTACAAGTGGTTCGTCATCGCCCTCTCGGTACTGGCGGTCGTCGGCCTGGTCCTCGCGGCGCAGACCTGCCGCCGGCGCGAGGCCTTCGACTGCGCCCTGCTCTACGCGGGGCCTTCCGCCGTTTCCGCTCCGGTCAAAGAAGAGCTGAAGCAGACGGCCTCTTCCGCCTCCGGGGCCGCGGTCGACCTCTACCACTACGCCGTCTCCTTTGCGTCCGGGAGCAGCGGGACCACCTATGAGGCGCTGACCAACTTTGACGCCGAGATCCAGTCCGGCGAGGCGCTGATCCTGCTGCTCTCCCCGGACCTCTATGCCCGCGTCGCCGAGCAGAGCGCCGTGGTGCCGCTCGACGGCTACCTGCCGGAGAGGACGGGCGTCGAGTTTGCCGACGAGACCCACCGGGCCGTGCGGCTCTCCTCGCTGCCGCTGTA
>JAGDBW010000079.1 GCA_017958845.1 Clostridia bacterium
CGACCGTTGCGTCGCCTACGCGGTGGAGCAGGGCGTCAACTACTTTGACGTCGCGCCCACCTACGGCGACGCCCAGCAAAAGCTCGGCCGGTCGCTCGTCCCCTACCGCGACCGGGTCTACCTCGCCTGCAAGACCGCGCAGCGCCGCCGCCGCGAGGCCGAGGAGGACCTGCGCCGCTCGATGGAACTGCTCCATACCGACCACTTTGACGTCTACCAGCTCCACGGCCTGTCGACCGACGAGGACGTGGACGTCGCCTTCGGGCCGGGCGGCGCGGCCGAGTTGCTCCGGGACCTCAGAGAGCAGGGGATCGCCCGCCGCATCGGCGTCACCGCCCACAATGAGCGGGTCGCCCTGCGGGCGCTCTCCCTCTGCGACTTTGACACCGTGCTCTTTCCGTTCAACTGGCATATGCACATGGCCCACGACATGGGCAGCCGCCTGCTCGCCGCCGCCCGGGAGCGCGGCATGGGGGTCCTGTGCATGAAGTCCATGATCGAGCGCGCGTGGGACCGGGACGAGCGACAGACCTCCCGCTACCCGAAATCCTGGTGCAAACCCTTCGATACCGAGACCGACGCGCGGCTGCTGCTCGCCGCCGTGCGCTACGCCGCGTCGCTCGGCGTGGACGTCATCATCCCGCCGGGGAACTTTGAGCACTTCTCCTTTGCCGTCGAACATGGGCGAGAGATCTTCGACACCCCCCTCACCGACGAGGACAGAGCCCTGCTCGCCGAGCGGCTTGATAGGGTGCGCGACCGGCCGTTCTTTGCCGTCCCCTGACCCTTTTCATCCCGCCCGCCCGACCGCCTCGCGCGGCCAAAATAGAAAAACAGACCCCAAACCCCCAAACGAAAAACGAAAAACGGACACATGACCATGCCAAACCTGTACGCGCTGCTCTGGGACGTCGACGGCACGATCCTCGACTTTTTCACCGCGCAGAAAAACGCCCTGCGCGCCTGTTTCGCCCGCTTCGGGCTCGGCGAATGTTCGGAGGAGATGATCCTCGCCTACGACGGGATCAACCACGTCTTCTGGGAGCGGCTGGAACGCGGCGAGATCACCAAACCCGAGGTGCTCCTCGGCCGCTTCGACGAGTTGTTCCGCCGCTACGACCTCGACCGCTCGGTCGTCCCGGCCTTCAACGACGAGTACCAGATCCGCCTCGGCGACACCATCTGCTTTTACCCCCACGCCATCGAGGTGCTCGACGCCTGCCGGCGGGCGGGGGTGCTCCAGTTCGCGGTCACCAACGGCACCAAGATCGCCCAGACGCGCAAGCTCGCCCGCTCGGGCCTCGGCGAGATCTTTGACGCCGTCTACATCTCCGAGGACGTCGGATACGAAAAGCCCAACCCGCTCTTTTTCGCCCCTGTGCTGGCCGAGATCCGCCGCCGGATCCCCGCGATCCGCCCGGAGCAGATGATGATCGTCGGCGACTCGCTGACCTCCGACATGCAGGGAGGATTCAACGTCGGCATCCCGACCTGCTGGTACCGCCGCCCCGGTATGCCCGACGCCGACCTGCCCCTGACGCACGTCGTCTCAGACCTGCGCGACGTCGCCCGCATCGCCGGCGTGCAACTCCCCTCCTCCGCCGAGATGCCCTGAAACGCCCAAAAAAAGCAAAAACCCCCACCCGCCACCCGCCTCTGACAGACAAAAAAAGAAAAACAAGAACGGACACGTTATGCTTTCATTCGAAAACGACTATGCCCGCGGCGCCCACCCGGCCGTACTGAGCGCCCTCGTTGAATCCAACTTGCAGCCCCTCTCCGGCTACGGCACCGACCCCGTCACCGCCCGCGCCGCCGACCGCATCCGCGCCGCCTGTGAGGCGCCGGACGCCGACGTGCGCTTTCTGGTCGGCGGCACACAGACCAACCTGATCGTCATCGACGCCCTGCTCGGACCGACCGAGGGCGTGTTTTCGGCTGTGAGCGGTCACATCGGCGTCCACGAAGCGGGCGCGATCGAGCGCACGGGACACAAGGTGCTGCCCCTGCCGTCGCACGACGGCCGGATCGCGCTCGAGGACCTGCGCGCCGCCGTCGAGGCCTTTGACGGAGACGAAAACGGGGAGCACATGGTCGCCCCCGGCATGGTCTATATCTCCCATCCGACCGAGTTCGGCACCCTCTACTCCAAAGAGGAGCTCACCGCCCTGTCGGCCTTCTGCCGTCGGCGGGGGCTGATCCTCTACCTCGACGGCGCGCGGCTCGGCTGCGGCCTCGCCTCGCCCGCCTCGGACCTGACGCTGCCCGACGTGGCGCGTCTGTGCGACGTCTTTTACATCGGAGGGACCAAGATGGGGGCCCTCTGCGGCGAGGCGCTGGTCTTTTCCGGCCACCCCGCCCCCGCGCGCTTCCTCTCGCTGGTCAAACAGCACGGCGCCCTGCTCGCCAAAGGCCGCCTGCTCGGCGTCCAGTTCGACGCGCTGTTTTCGGACGGCCTGTATTTTGAGATCGGCCGCCGCGCCGTCACAGCGGCCGAAAAGCTAAAAGCCCTGCTCCGTCGCGCCGGATGCACGTTTTGGCTCGAGACGCCCACCAACCAGCAGTTCGTCATCTTCGAAAACGAGGCGCTGGAGCGTCTGCGCCGACACGTCGCGGTGTCGTTCTGGGAGCGGGCGGACGCCACACACACGGTCGTCCGTCTGGCGACCGACTGGTCGACCACCGACGAGGACCTCGCCGCCCTCGCCGAAGTCCTCAAAACCCTCTGACGGCCAAAGCGCGGGCGAAAACAAACACAAACCAAGAACCGCGGACAAAAAAGACCGAAAAGCCGCGCCGAAAAAATCCGCGCCGCGAGAGCGGCCGCGCAAACCGCCTCATTCAAACCGCGCCGCAACGGCCGCGCTTTAGCGAAACGAGCAAAAGAAAAGGGAAGGAAAGAAAAAAACGATGAACGCACCGGTCGATCTGACATTTGTCCGCGTCCGAACGCCGCGGCTCCTTTTGCGCGCGTGGCGCCCCGACGACCTGGACGATCTGTATGCCTACGCCCGCGTGGACGGCGTCGGGCAGATGGCGGGCTGGATGCCGCACGACTCCCGGTCGGAGAGCGAGCGGATCCTGCGCCGGTTTATCGAAGGAAAGCACACCTTCGCCCTCGTCCTGCTAGAAAGCGGCCGCGTCGTCGGCTCGCTGGGACTGGAAGAAGGCCGTGTTTTCCCCGCCTCGCTTCCGCCGTCGGCGCTCGGACGCGAGATCGGCTACGTGCTCGCCCGCGACATGTGGGGGCAGGGGTTGATGCCGGAGGCGGTCCGCGCGGTGATCCGACTCTGCTTTTCCGACTGGAAGTGGGACTATCTGACCGTCGGCCACTTTTCCTGGAACGACCAAAGCCGCCGCGTGATCGAAAAGTGCGGCTTCCACCGCATCGGCGAGATCGAAATGGCGACCCGGTGCGGCACGGTCGAACAGGTATACAAATACTGCCTGACCCGCGCCGACTGGCAGGCCGCGGAACCTGCCGCCGACTGACGCCGCGTTTCAGCGTTTCAGATCCGCGCCTTTCATCCCGCTAAAAAAACAGCCGCACCCCACCGGACGCGGCTGTTTTTCTTTTCTCATTTTTTACTCGTTCCGCGAGAGGGCGTAGACGATAC
>JAGDBW010000010.1 GCA_017958845.1 Clostridia bacterium
GGACGACAGCCAAAACGAGCAGGATCCGGCACAACCCCCCGCAAACGACCCGCCCGATACCGACTATGCCGCGCTGGCGGCGGCCGACGCGCAGGAACTGCGCCGCCTCTTTGTCGAGTGTCGGGACCTGACGCACATCGGAGAGCTGGAGGACCCGATCCGCTACGCGCAGCTGCGGGACATGGGCCTGTCGGTCGAGGAGGCGTATCTCGCCACCACACGACGCCGCGCCGGCTCCGTCCCCGACAACCGCCGGCACCTCTCCGCCTCCGTGCCCAAAGGAGCGGCAAAGGCCGGCGTGATGAGCGTCGGCGAACGCCGGGCGGCGCGCGAGCTGTTCGCCGACCTGGCTGACAAAGAGATCGACGAGCTGTACCGCCGTGTGACGGAACAGCCGCGATAAACAGAACAGAAAGGACACATCATGTTTGATTTGAAGAAGATCGAGTACGGCCGCATCGGTACGCCCGAGCCCGTACTCGCCCCCGCCAAGAGCGGCGCGAGTTACCTCCCCGGCATGGCGCTGTGCCTCGACGCCGAGTCCCACGCACTGGTCAAGGCGAGCGGTGACGTCACCGTGACCCACGTTTGCCTCGAAGCCAAGACGGCGGCCGCGGGCGACACCGTCCTCTGCTACCGCGTGACGCCGCAGATGGTCTTTGAGGCGCCGCTGTCGGTCTACGACGACACCGTCGTGTTCGGCGCCGCGCTGACGATCGCCTCGGACGGCCTGCGTGTGACCGCCACACCCGCCTCGGGTCTGGTCGCCACCGTGGGCGAGGACGACGCGGTGACCGTCACCAACACCGTCGGCGCCATCATCTGTGATACCCAATCCGCCGCCGCCGCGGGCGACCGCGTGCTGGTCAGGCTGGCCTGAAAGGAGATTTTTGCCTTGTCGATCATCTATGCACAATCCGGCGGCCTGCACGACGCCGCCGTCGGCAGACTGGAGACCCCCATCAAAATGGTCATCGAGCACGAGAGCGACCTGCTCACCAAGCAGGGCGGCGTGCGCGACTGGCTCTATAACGTCGAACGCTCCGCCCGTTTCGGCGAGACCATCGTCGGAGAAAACGAGTTTGACGTCTTTGTGGCGGCCGAGGAAGGCGCGGGCGCCGAAGCCGACGCGCCGGAGGAGACCTACTCCAAGTTTATCGAGCACATCCAGTTTATGAAAGAGTTTACCATCACCGCCAAGATGATGGAAGACGCGCAGTACGGCGTGGCCGCCGACGCCAAGCGCCGCGCCGAGAACTTTGTGCGCGCGTACTACAAGACGCAGCACAAGATCTGCGAGTATGCCCTCGCCCACGGCACCGCCGCGTCCGGCACCTTTGCCAAGGCGGCGCTGGACCTGACCGCGCCGGACGGCCAGCCCCTGTTTTATACGGCGCACAGGTGGGGCGGACAGACCCGCTCCGGCACCCAGTCCAACAGCTACTCGCTCGACCTGTTTTCGTCCGCCGCGGCCTTTGAGGCGGGCCTGTCCGAGCTGGCGGTGCTGATGCGCAACGTCAAGGACGAAAACGGCGAGCCCCTCGGCTACACCGCCGACACCCTGATCCTGCCCGGCAACCGCCCCCACGCCGAAGTCATCGCCAAAAAAGTCTGCGGCTCGGCCGGCGCGACCGGAAACGGCTACAACGACATCAACCTCCAGTACGGCAACTGGAACATCATCGTCATGCCCGGCTGGCAGACCGACGACGACCGCTGCATGATCATGTCCTCCGAGGCCAACAAGAACCTGGGCGGCAACATGTTCTTTAACCGCGTGCCGCTGACCGTCGCCAACTGGGTGGACCACCACACCGGCAACTACATCTGGTCGGGCCGCTGCCGTTTTGGCGTCGGCTTTGGCACCTACAAACACATCCTGCTGGCGGTGGACAGCACCGGAGACACCACGGGCACGACCTCGCTCGCCTGAGGAGGTGCGCTGCATTGACGCTCTCGCAACTCAGAGAAAACGTGGCGCTGCTGGGCTTTGAGCACGAGCTGTCCGCCATCGACGAAACGGCCGAAGCGCACTTTTTGTTTGCCGCCGAGCGCGCCCTGTGGCAGCTGGCCCGTCTGCGTCCGCTTTCTGGCGCGGCGGAGGTGGTCTGCGCCTCGCCCGAAAACCGGCTGACCGACCGCTCCGCGCGTCACCGGGGCGGCTGTGATCTGTGCGTGACGGGCGAGGACGTCAGGGCCTACACCTTTCGCGTCGAGGGGACCGGCGTCTGCACAGTCACGGCGGGCGACGGCTCGACGCGCACGCACAGCTGGCAAGGGGAGACCGACCGCCGCTTTTGCGCCCTTGTGCCGCGCGGGAGAGTGACGCTCGTCTTTGGCGGCGACTATGACTACACCGTCACCCGCATGGCCCTCTGGGGCAGCGTCTCCTCGCCCCGCGCGGAGGACGTGGAGGAGGGAGACGAGACGTACACCTACGACCCGTGTCAAAAAATCGAGGATTTTTGGAAGATCAGCGCGGACCAGCCGACCCCCTTTCCCGTCGGCGTGACGGTGGAGGACGAGCAGCGCTTTCGGATCCCGCGGGATCTTGCGGGGCGGTTTTCTTTCCGCTATGACCGCCGCCCGCCTCCGCTCTCCCGCGACACGACCACAATCGAAGCGGACGAAGAGACGGTGCGGTATCTGCCGCTGCTGGTCGCGGCGGAGCTGTGTCTGGACGACGACGCCGAAAAGTCCGCCTACTACCAGCAGCAGTTCAACGCCGCCTGCGCGCGGCTCTCCCGCACGAGGCGGGTCGGCGCGCCGGTCGCGTGGCGCTCCTCAAACGGGTGGTAAAGGAGACGACTATGCCAAATCAACCCTCATTTGACAAAACCCCTCTGCTCCGCCGCCGAAAAACGGAGGGAAAAAGGAGTTCTTGCGATGACCGACAAACAGATCTGTGACCGCGTGTTGGGCGACGGCGGCTTTTGGGGCGCGGACTTTTCGTCCTCGCCCACCTACGCCGACCCGCACCGCCTGACCGAATGCGTCAACCTGTGGCGGGACTACGCCTCGGACGTGGGCGACTTTGTCGAGACCTTTCCGGGTGTGCGGCGGGTCGCCTCGCTCGGCGGCGTGATCTACGGGGTCTTTCCCTTTTGTCCTTCCGGCGACCCCGCCGGGCGCGCCTTTGTGCTGGTGCACGCGGACGACGACCTCTATGCCCTCCCGGTCACGCCGGGAGCGGACGAGGTCATCCCGGTCCTGGTCGCGTCCGGCGTTCTGGCTGAGCGGGAGAGCCGCGCGGTGCAAACGGGGGAGGCCCTGGGGATCCTGGACGGCACACACTACTATCTGGTCACCTTTTCCCCCTCCGACGGCACCTTTGCCTGCGAGGACACGCGGGACCGCTATGTGCCCGTCACCTACGACAACGACGAGCCCTACGCCCAGCGCAACGCGCTCTCCGGCCTCTTTGAGGAGCGGTGGACGCTCTCCGATCCGGACGGGCGGCGGGCCTGGACGCCGGGTCTCGTCTTTGAGGTGAGCGACCCGATCGAACGCACCTGCCTCGTGGCCGGCATCTCGGCGCCGCAGGCGCTGGTACATCTGCCCGCCACGACCGTCCTCGCGGGCGAAGTCTACCGCGTGACGGGCGTCAAACCCTACGCCTTTCAAAACGACCAGCGCCTGGAGGTGCTCACCTCGGAGCCGGGCGTCGTCTCGCTCGGCGCCTACGCCTTTAATTCCTGCCCGATGCTGCGGGAGGTCTATCTCACCGAGAGCCTGACGACGGTGGGCAAATCCTGCTTTGCCTGGTCCGAGCGGCTGGAGACGCTGCACCTCCCCTCGACGCTGACCGAGATCGGGCCCTACGCCTTTTATCTGGATACGGCCCTCACGACCGTCACCTACGCGGGTGACGACGACGACTGGGGGCTGGTGACGGTCGGACATCACAACGATCCCCTGCCCTCGCCGACCTGCGGCGCCGCCGCGAGCCCTCTCTCGCGCTCCTACCGTCTGTCCCTGCATGAGCGGTGCTCCGAGGTCCGGTTTGTCAAACTGGACGGGACTCCCCTGGGGCAGACGGCGTATGTGCTGACCCCCGACACGGTCGCCGCGGACGCAAA
>JAGDBW010000080.1 GCA_017958845.1 Clostridia bacterium
AAAGAGCAGCGCCTCGTCCACGCCGCCCGCGATGCCGATATCTGCCTCCCGGGCTTCGCCCGGTCCGTTGACGGCGCAGCCCATGAGGGCCACCTTGAGCGGCAGATGAGTCAGCCCCTCCTCGGCCGCGCGGCGCTCAAACTCCCGGACCAGCGCCGGCAGGTCGATGCGGGTGCGTCCGCAGGTGGGACAGGCGACGATATCCATGCCGGGCGCGCCCAGCGACAAAGCCGAGAGGATGGCGCGCGCGGCGCGCACTTCCTCTACGGGGTCGCCGGTCAGCGACACGCGGATGGTGTCGCCGATGCCCTCCGAGAGCAGGGCGCCGATGCCGACCGCGCCTTTGACGACGCCGGCAAAAGCGGCGCCGGCCTCGGTCACGCCGAGGTGGAGGGGGTGGTCGGTCTGCCGGGAGAGCAGGCGGTTGGTCTCGATCATGGTGGGGACGGAGGAGGACTTGACCGACAGGACGATATCGTCAAAATCAAAACGTTCGAGCAGGGCGACGTGGCGCATCGCGCTCTCGGCCAGAGCGGCGGGCGTGGGGGCGCCGTGTTTGGCGAGCAGGTCACGCTCCAGCGACCCGGAGTTGACGCCCACGCGGATGGGCACGCCGGCCGAACGACAGGCGCGCACGACCTCGCGGACGTGGTCCGCGGAGCCGATGTTGCCCGGGTTGATCCGGATCTTGTCGGCTCCGGCGGAGACGGCGCGCAAGGCCAGCCGGTAGTCAAAGTGGATGTCCGCGACGAGCGGAACACCCACGTCATTTTCTTTGAGATAGGAAAAAACGTCGGCGGCCTCGGGATCCGGCACCGCCAGACGCACGATCTCACAGCCCGCCGCCGTCAGGGCGCGGACCTGGCGCAGGACCGCCTCTCTGTCGTGGGGGTCCGCGTTGGTCATGGACTGGATGGAGACGGGAGCGTCGCCGCCGATGGTGACGCGACCGGCCCGGACGGGCCTGGTGGCTCTGCGCGGCAGGTGAGTCATGGCACACTCCTTTTGCTTTTTTCTGTGCGATTGGCTTGTACGGGAGGCGGTAGAAGGCCGTCCCGGCGGACCGGTCATGGGGCGGGGGCGCGCTGTTTTTGGGAGGGTGCGCCCGGTCGGCGAGGGGTCCGCGGTGGGGGCGTCTATCCTCTTTTGAACAGCGAGGTGACGTCTTTGCAGGTGATGAGGACGATCAGCGACAACAGGACGAGCAGCCCCACGGCGTCGATGACGGCGGTGTAGCGGGGGGGCACCTTTTTTCGCGTGATGAGTTCGATGAGATTGAGCATGACGTGGCCGCCGTCCAGCGCCGGCAGGGGCAGGAGGTTGAAGATGCCGAGGTTGACGCTGATGACCACGGCGACAAGAGAGAGACTGTAGAGCCCGTTTTTGGCCGCGTCGACGATGACCTCGGCGGTGCCGACCGGTCCGGAGACGGCCTCCACCCCGTAGCGGCCGCGGAGCAGATCGAAGATGGACTCCCAGACCATGCGGACGACGTAGACGGACTTGTAAAAAGACTGTTTGAGGATGTTGCCGAAGGTTTTTTGTTCGGCTTTGACGGCGAAGTCGGGGATGCCGAGGGTCTGCCCTTGTTCGGTGATGGTGGGAAAGGTGACGGTGCGGGTGATCTTTTCTCCGTTTCGGCGGAGGGTCAGCTCGACCGCCTCGTTTCCGTCGTGCATCACGGCGTAGTGGAGCTCCTCCATGATGTGGACGCGCCGTCCGTTGACGGCGATGATCTCGTCACCGGCCGCCAGATCCTGCTCGGAGGAGGGGCCGGCGGTGTAGGAGAGCAGCTCGTCGCCGTAGTTCTCCTGCATTTGCTCGACCGAATAGAGCTTGGCGACCGTGGTGGAGCCGGGGGTGGTAAAGACGGCGATCAGCGTCATGACGAGAAAGCCGAAAAAGAGGTTCATCAGCGCTCCGGCGGCGTTGACGATCAGCTTTTGCCACGCGGGACGGACGCCGAGCGAGCGGGTCGGGTCGCAGTCGGGATGTTCCTTTTCGATCTCGCCGTCGGAGTCCTCGCCGAGCATGCTGACAAAGCCCCCGATGGGGAACATGCGCAAAGAGTAGGTGATGCCGCTCTTTTTGGCTTTGTACCAGACGAGTTTGGGTCCCATGCCGAGCGAAAACTCGAAGATCTGGACGCCGAAAGCGCGGGCGGCGATGAAGTGGCCGAGCTCGTGGATGAAGATGAGAAAACCGAAGACGAGCAGAGCCAGAAAAATGTAGAGGACGATCACGAAAGAAGGGCTCCTTTCGGCAGGGTGTCGATGCGGCGGCGGGCCTCTCGTCTGCCCTCGTCGGCACAGGCGAGGATATCGGCGAGCGCGGTGCTGCGCGGAGCGACGGACGAAAACGCCCCGACGGTCTCGCAGACGACGCGCGACACGTCTGAAAAGCCGATGCGGCGGGCGAGGAAGGCGGCGACCGCTTCTTCGTTGGCGGCGTTGAGAACGGCAGGCAGGGCGCCGCCGGCGCGGACGGCGCGGCGGGCGAGCGGG
>JAGDBW010000081.1 GCA_017958845.1 Clostridia bacterium
CGGGCGGGCGGGAGCTGTGCGGTGCGAGCGGACAGGACGACCGCCGCCGCCACGAGAAACGGACAGAGACGGGCGGCCGGATGAAAGTGGGATCGTTTCATATTTCATTCCTTTCTGTTGCTTTGTTTACTGTCGGCAGATTTGCCCGTTTTTATGTCAAGAAAAAAGTAGCAGCCGCCCAAAAACCGCCCCAAAGCCGCCCGAGAATCCAACAAAAACCGCCCCCAAAACCAACGAAAAAAGAAAAAGAGCCGACGACCCCGTCCGGGGCCGGCGGCCTTTCGGCCGATCGGGCGCGATCCGGTCAAGAGCGCTGTTAAAAACGAAAAACGAAAAGAAACAACGCAGCCGCAAAGACAAAACAGACACAAAGACGACAAAAGCAAAAAGCAGCAACAAAAAAGAAGAAAAAGACGCGGATCAAAGCAGATGTAAAGATACAACGAAAGATAAATAAAAGATAAAAACAGGAGATTATTTATTGTGAGGGTATTTGAGCAAATAAGATAGAGAAAAAAGAAGTCTAAAAAGCAGATACAAAAAACAAGGCCGCCCGCCCCGCGTCCCAAAAAGAAAAAGCCGCCCGATCGGGCGGCAGGGAGGGCGCGGCGTCATCCCTCGCAAGAAAACGAGCGCAGGAGCTCCTCGGTGCGGCAGACGACCTCGAGCCCGGCGTCGCGCTTGGCGCACAGGACGATCTGCACGAGCGACAGGGGCATCGGCTCGGGACGAAAGACCGAAAACGTCTCGCAGTCGTACCGGGAGAGCGTCAGCAAAAACAGCTCTTTTTCTCCCTCCACGCGATGAGAGAGGACAAAGCCGCCCGCGGCGGCGGCCGGCGCGAGGTCGCGCATCACGTCGGCGGTACAGGCGGGCGAGACCGAAAACAGCGGCACGGAGTAGCCGAGCAGCCACACACGCTCCTCCGGCTGCTCCCGCAGACACAAAGAAGGCAAAAAGTCGGGCGTCGCCGCGCGCAGCACGCCCCACAGATACACCAGGGTATAGAGCAGACCGTGCAGACTGACCGCGACGTATCCGCCCGGGCGACTCGTCGGCTTTGTCGGCGGGCAGTCGGTCTCGCCCGACAGCACGCGCAGGCACAGATCCAGCAGACGGTCCATCGCGTAGGGCTGTTTTTTAAACCGATAGCGATCCCAGATGAGCGCGTCCGGCAGCAGCGGTCCGCGCGCACTTCGGTGATCCGGCGCGGCTTTGTTCCGCTCCGCTTGTTTTTCGTCGGTCATGTCGTGTTCGTCTTCTCCCGTTTTGTCGTCAGATCTTCCGGGTTTCAAAGAGCAGTCTCCGTCCGGCGTCACGGCGCGCCCGCCGGCCTCTCCGACCAGACGACGGCGAGCGAGGCGGCCAGACGGTCGAGTTCGCGGTAGACCTCGTCCTGTGCCAAAAGCGCCCGCAGCACCGCATAGTCGCGCTCAAACGTCTCCGCGTCCTTCGGCAGAGCGACCAGGATACAGTAGGCGTCCTGTGTCTCGATCACGGGCGAGACGTCCCAGGGGGACATGCCCGGGAGGATTTCGCCGAGTGCGGCGTAGCCGTCGCGCAGGGTGGCGGCGGTGACGTAGTAGCCGGCGCGCCGGTCGGCCGGATCTTCGGAGGGATTAAAGGACACGGAGAGCAGCCGCAGGAGTTGTTCGTGCGTGTCGGCCGTCGAGAGGGCCGGGTACACCTCCTCGGTCATATAGCGCAGCAGCCGCTCGTTCATCTCATCCGAATAGGTCTTTTCGGTCCGCACCCAGGAGAAGTGCAGGCACGACGCCCCGGCGGCAAAGTCGCGTACCGCCGCCCGCCTCTCGTCGCTCTCGTCGGCCTCGGCCTCGGCCGTCGCCCGCTCGACCAGCAGCTCCCGGCACACGGTGGCGCGCGCCATCAGCCGCGCCGCTTCGTAGGTCATCCCCCGGCGGCCGATCTCTTCCAGATAGGCAAAGACGGAGCCGCACCCCTCGATCGTCACGCCGTCCACGACCCCGCCGTAGATATCCGTCTCGATCAGTCGGTCGGCCAGGCGGTCCGTCCTTTGGTCAAAGGGGTCGCCGCCCAGATCGCGCAAAAGCGAAAGGGCCGCGTACATCCGCGCGATCTCCCGCTCGGTCTCGGCCAGGGCTGTCGCCGGGTCGTCCGGGCTCGCCGCCAGCGCCGCGTCAAAGAGGCCTCGCGCGAGGTCGTACGGCACCTCCCAGCCGTCCACCGTCGCCACCGTGCGGGCGAGGGGAGAGACGGCCGGCTCGTCGTCTTTTGCCGAACAGGCGGAGAGAGACAGGCACACAGACACCAAAAAAACCGCCGCCAGACCTCGCGCGAGGCCGCGGAGCGCCGTTTTGGTGCGGGATCGTTGCGTGGACATCCGAAAAAGTCTCCTTTGGTCGGCGCCCGCCGGCGGGCGCCGTATCGTATCGGATACAGTATACCAACCGTTCGTGAACATTTTGTGAACGATCGCCGCCCCCCGCGGCACAAAAAACGCCAAAGACCTTTACTTTCCCGCCCGCCGCCTGTATAATAAAAAAGGAAACCGTCACCCACAACAAACCATCCGCAGCGGAGGCGCCCATGGCCGAAAAATACACCGTCTCACTCCAAAAGATCGCCGAAGAACTCAACGTCGAACCGATCTATCTCCCCCGCGCCGCCGACGAGATCCTCGTCGACTGCGAAAACGTCAACCGCCCCGGCCTGCCGCTGGCGGGCTTTTACGATCACTACGACCCGGCGCGCATCCAGATCATCGGGCGGGTCGAGTTTTTGTACCTGAGCCAGCTGCCGCCCGAGGCGCGCGCGCACAGTCTGGAGGTGTTCTTTGCCTCCCGGCCGGTCGCGGTCATCGTCACCCGCAGCCAGGACATCGGGGCCGACAGTCTGGCGCTCGCCCGGCGCTATGAGGTGCCCGTGCTGCGCACCGCCGACAACACCAGCAGCTTTACCGCCGCCCTGATCGCCTATCTCAACGTCTGCCTCGCTCCGCGCATCACCCGCCACGGCGTGCTGGTGGAGGTCTACGGCGAGGGCGTGCTGCTGCTCGGCGAGAGCGGAGTCGGAAAGAGCGAAGCCGCCATCGAACTGGTCAAACGCGGTCACCGGCTGATCGCCGACGACGCGGTGCAGATCAAACGCGTCTCCGCCAAGACCCTGGTCGGCGAGGCGCCGGACATCATCCGGCACTACGTCGAGCTGCGCGGCATCGGCGTGGTGGACGTGCGCCGCATCTTCGGTATGGGCGCGGTCAAGCAGTCGGAAAAGATCGACCTGGTCATCAACCTCGAACAGTGGGAGGAGGGAAAGATGTACGACCGCCTGGGTCTGGACGAGCAGCGCACCGAGATTTTGGGCATTTCCGTCCCCTCCATCGTCATCCCCGTGCGGCCGGGGCGCAACCTCGCCGTCATCATCGAGATCGCCGCCATGAACAACCGCCTCAAAAAGATGGGCTACAACACACCCAAAGAGTTTTCGCAGCGGCTGATGGACTCCATGAAAAAAGAATAGAACGACACGCCGCACCCCGCATCCGATCGTTTTCTGCGGCGCTCTCCCTCCCGTTTTTCCGGGAGACCGCGAGAAATGTCCTTCATGTTCAAAAACCAAAAACCTTATGGAGGAAATGTTATGAAAAAGATTTTGTCCCTCTTGCTTGTCGTTGTCATGTGTCTGGGTGTTGTCTCCATGGCCGCCTGTGACGCCGTTGTCCAAAAAACAGACGAACCCGAAACGACCGAATTGTCCGCGACCGCCGAACCCGAAACGACCGAACCCGAACTCCCCGCCACCGAACCCGAAACGACCGAACCAGAACCCTCAACCACCGAACCCGAAATCCCCACGATGGATGTGGACATCCCTTCGGATATCAAGGTCGGTCTGATCTGTCTCCATGACGAAAACGACCCGTACGACAGCAGCTTTATCAGGACTCTGCTGCTCACCAAAGCGATGCTCGGCCTCCTCGACGAGCAGGTCATGATCCGCACCGGCGTCGGTGAGAATTCCGACTGCTACACCACCGCCGTTGAGCTGGCCGACGCCGGCTGCGACATCGTGTTCGCCGACTCCTTCGGCCACGAGCCCTACATGATCGCCGCCGCCAAAGCACGTCCCAACACCCAGTTCTGCCACGTCAGCGGGACGCGAGCCCATACCGAAGGCGTCGCCAATTATCACAACGCTTACCCCGCCATCTACGAAGGTCGTTATCTGACCGGCGTCGTCGCCGGGTACAAACTCAACCAGATGATCGCCGACGGTGAGATCACCGCCGAGCAGGCCGTGGTCGGCTACGTCGGCGCTTTCGCCTACGCCGAAGTTCTCTCCGGTTTGACCGCTTTCTATCTCGGCATCCGCTCGGTCTGCCCCTCCGCCACCATGAAGGTCCGCTTCACCGGTTCCTGGTATGATCCGAGCAGCGAGCAGCAGGTCGCCCGCGCTCTGATCGAGAACGATCACTGCGTCCTGCTCTCCCAGCACACCGAGTGTTTGACGGTCCCGGCCGTGTGCGAGAGCCTGGGCGTACCCAACGTCGCCTATAACGTCAACACCGTCGCCGTCTGCCCCGACACCTTTCTCGTCGCCTCCGTCGCCAACTGGGCGGCGTACTACCTCTATTGCATCCTGTCGGTCGTTGAGGGGGAGGAGATCGTCACCGACTGGTGCGGCGGCATAGCCGACGGGGCCGTCATGATCACCGACCTCAACGAAAGCCTGCTCCCCGCCGGCACCGCCGAGGCCGTCGCGGCTGTCGGGGCCCGGCTGATCGACGGCTCGCTGCACGTCTTTGACACCTCTGCCTTCACCGTGAACGGCAGCGCCGTCACCACCTATCTGGCCGACGTGGACGATGACGGCACCTTTACCAGCGAAACCGAGGTCATCTCGGACGGCTGCTTCCACGAATCCGTCTACCGCTCCGCTCCCTACTTCGATCTTGACATTGACGGCATCGAGTATCTGAATCGCGCTTATTGATCCCGTATCCCGAAAGGCGGAGCACCGGCTCCGCCTTTCTCCGTCGGGAGGACCTGCTTTCTTCCGACACCTCGTCCGCTCCGTCCGGCCGCGTGTCGTCCGCCTCTCTTCCGCGCCCGCTCCCGCGACCCGGGCGCCGCCCCCGGCAGAGCGGTCCGCGGCCGTTGAGATATATGGAAAAACGAACAAAAACGGTCGCTTTTTGTTGACCGGTCGCCCGATTTTGCTGTGCAATATCGCCAAAAATAAAAATATCATTCTGTGCAACTCGTAGCAAAAAGCCCACTTGATTTTTTTGTCGAAGCATGATAGAATGAAAACGGACACAAGTGAGACGAACCCTGCCGCCCC
>JAGDBW010000082.1 GCA_017958845.1 Clostridia bacterium
CCTCCTCGTGGGGCGTGACCATGAAGCGCTTCAAGGAGGAGGACTCCTCCCCCGAGTTTCTCGACTATCGGGTGCACGACCCGCAGAGCTGGGCGGACGCCAAGGCCCGAATGACCCCCTCCCGCGACCGAGTCAACTGGAAGAATCTCGACGACAATTATGCCAGCTGGCGCGCCGAGGGGCAGTGGGTGGAGGCCGAGTTCTGGTTCGGCTTTGACGTGGCGCATTCCTGGATGGCCGGGACCGAAAACATCCTGTGCGCCCTCATCGAGGAGCCGGAGTGGGTGACCGATATCTTTGACACCTACCTCTCCATGTGCATCGCCGAGTTTGAGATGATATGGGACGCGGGCTACCGCTTTGACAGCATCCGCTGGCCGGACGACATGGGCTACAAGGGCACGACCTTCTTTTCTCCCGCGATCTACCGCGAACTGCTCAAGCCCTTTCACAAAAAGGCGGTGGACTGGGCGCACGAGCGCGGCGTGTTTGCGCATCTGCACTCCTGCGGCGACATCATGACGCTGCTCCCCGACGTGGTCGACACCGGTATCGACTGTCTCAACCCCCTGGAGATCAAGGCGGGTATGGACGGCGCGGCCGTCAAAGAGCGGTACGGCGACCGGCTCGCCCTGCACGGCGGCATCAACGCGGCCCTGTGGGACAAGCCCGAGCAGTTCCTGTCCGAGATCGACCGCCTGCTCCCGTCTACGCCAAGGGCGGCGGATACATCTTTGCCACCGATCACTCGATCCCCAACTCCGCGTCGCTCGCCGCCTTCCGCGCCGCGGTCGAAAAGGTCAAAAGCTTCCGGTTCTGACTCTGACGACCGGGACTCCGGGAGCGTTTCCGCTCCCGGCGCAGGCGGCGGCCTTCCGGCGGGAGCCCATCCGTCGCGCCGGAGCCGGCCCGAAACAACAAAATAAGAAGCAAAAAACGCGCCGTCAGGCGCGTTTTTTTGTTTCTCTTTGGGTGTCGATCCTCTCAAGCAGACAGGGGAGGAGACTGTCGGATGTACCGTCGGCCTGCGAGGCGACGGTGCGTTTTTTTGTTTGCAAGCGAGGGGGTTTGCGTTTATTCGGTGGGTTTTGGCCGTCCGACGTCGCGCAGGCCAAGGTAGAGCATGAGCAATCCTAAGCCGAACAGCACGCCGCCCACCACGTCGGTAAACCAGTGGACGCCCGCGTGGACCCGCCCGAGGATCATGGCAATCATCGGGAGCGGCAGAATCATCTGCAGCACGAGACAAAAGCGGCGACGGAAGAGGCGTGGGAGCGCAAAGGCGGCCGAGCCGAAGACCACGATGGCCAGCATGGTGTGCGAGGAGGGGTAGGAGGCGGCGGGGAACGTCTCGCCCGGCAGCAGCACGGGTCGGTAGTTGACAACCACGATCTCAAAGAAGAGATAGAGCGCGGCCGTCGCGGCGTAGAGGACACCCAGCGCCCACAGTTCGCGGTCGACGCGGCGCAGGGAACGGCGGCGGATCCACTGTACCAGGCCCAAAAGGGCAAACGCGGCGACGACGGCGAGGGCGCAGAGGCCGATCGCCTGCGTGACGAGGTAGAGCGTTTCGTCATAGGGAAACGCGCGGGCGAGCTGCCCGTTGACCCCCGAAAATCCGACACGGGTCCCCATCGGGCCGATGTCGGCGACGTCGACTGTGACGGTCAAAACGGTCCAGAGCAGAGCCAGGAGCAGCAGCGCCGCGCCGATGCGGCGGAACCAGCGACCGGCGGCGGGCGGAAAATCAAATCCGTTCATGGGGCTTTCCCTTTTCTTTCCCTTGTTTCCTTTTCTTTTGTTTTGCGGTCGGTCCGGCGGGACGTAGAACGGGGGACGGCTGCTTTTGCTTTGCTTTTTGCGTTCGCCGGTGCGCGGACGGACGTGCGGAGGGACGCGCGGACGGACGCTGACCGCTTTGTCTTTTCGACGGGTGCTGAGCGTTTTGCGGTCCTGGCCGAAAGGATCAGAACAGACCCGAGATGCGGCCGTCGTCGGAGACGTCGATGTGCTCGGCGGCGGGGACTCTGGGCAGGCCCGGCATGGTCATGATCTCACCGGTGAGCACCACCAGGAAGCCCGCGCCGGCCGAGACCTTGACGCCTCGGACCGTGACGGTAAAGCCCTCGGGCGCGCCGGGCACGGTCGGATCGTCGGTAAAGCTGTATTGGGTCTTGGCGATGCAGACGGGGAGCCTGTCAAATCCGAGCGCGGTCAGGCGGTCGATCTCCTTTTTGGCCGGGGCGGCCACGCTGATGCCGGCGCCGCCGTAGACGCGGCGGACGACCGCCTCGATCTTGTCTTCGATGGTGCCGTCGAGGTCGTAGCTGAAGGTAAAGTCGGAGGGCATCTCACACAGGCGCACCACCTCGCGGGCCAGCTCTTCCCCGCCGCGGCCGCCGTCGGCCCAGACGGTGGAGAGGCGCACGTTGACGCCCAGTTCTCTGCAGCGTTCGATCACGCAGCCGATCTCCGCGTCGGTGTCGGTCGGAAAGCGGTTGACGGCCACGACGCAGGGCAGGCGGTAGACGTTTTTGATATTGGAAACGTGGCGCAGCAGGTTGGGGATGCCGCGCTCGAGGGCGGCGAGGTCCTCCGTCCCGAGCGACTTTTTGTCCAGGCCCCCGTGCATCTTGAGCGCGCGGACGGTGGCGACCACCACCACGGCGTCGGGTCTAAGCCCCGCCATGCGGCACTTGATGTCCAAAAACTTTTCCGCTCCGAGATCGGCGCCGAACCCGGCCTCGGTCACGGCGTAGTCGCCGAGCCGCATGGCCATGCGGGTGGCGATGACCGAGTTGCATCCGTGGGCGATGTTGGCAAACGGGCCGCCGTGCACAAAGGCGGGCGTGCCCTCCAGCGTCTGGACGAGGTTGGGTTTGAGGGCGTCTTTGAGCAGGGCCGCCATCGCTCCCACCGCGTGCAGGTCTCCCGCCGTGACGGGGCGGTCGTCGTAGGTGTAGCCCACCACGATGCGGGACAGGCGTTCTTTGAGGTCCGCGATCGACGAGGCGAGGCAGAAGACCGCCATGATCTCGGAGGCCACGGTGATGTCAAAGCCGTCCTCGCGCGGGGTGCCGTTGGCTTTGCCGCCCAGGCCGTCGAGTACAAAGCGCAGCTGGCGGTCGTTCATGTCCACACAGCGCTTCCAGGTGACGCGGCGCGGGTCGATGCCGAGCGCGTTGCCCTGCTGGATGTGGTTGTCGAGCATGGCGGCCAGCAGGTTGTTGGCCGCGCCGATGGCGTGGAAGTCGCCGGTGAAGTGGAGGTTGATGTCCTCCATGGGCACCACCTGGGCGTAGCCTCCTCCGGCCGCGCCGCCCTTTATGCCGAAAACAGGTCCTAAGGAGGGCTCCCTAAGAGCGACTATCGACTTTTTGCCTATTTTGCGAAGTCCGTC
>JAGDBW010000083.1 GCA_017958845.1 Clostridia bacterium
ACGGAAAATCCATCGCCGACTATATGAAAGCCAACCACATGGACGGATGACGGGCGGGCGACCCGCCCCGCGGCCGGGGAAACGAAAAGCCGACGGCACCACAGAGGGATGCCGTCGGCTTTTTTTCTTTGTCTGCCGAAACGGGCGGAGAGCGTCTCGGGTGCTCTGAGCGGCGGTTTTGGCAGGGGGTTTTGTCCTTGTTTGGCTTATTTGAGCAATTTGATGCCGCCGATGTAGGGCAGGTCTCTGACCTGGCCGCGCGCGGCGTTGATGATGCCGACGATGGAGAAGAACAGGCAGCACAGATTGCCCAGCCAGGCGATGATGCTGCACAGGATGAACGGGATCCAGCCGATGATCGAGAACAGGATCTCAAAGAGGAACAAGAGCAGTCCCTGCCCCGCGTGGTGACGGGCGAAGGGCGAGTTTTTGGCGGCGAAGATCGGGATCAGGCACAGGATGCCGATGTAGGCGAGGATGCCCATGGCCTTGTTGTCCTCGATGTCCTTTGGGTCAAACTCGGCGGTGCGGTCGTTGACGTTGATCCACTTTTCAAAGGCGTTGTCCGCGTCGCTCTTTTCGTCTTTAGGTTCCTCTTTGGGTTCTTCGGCGGGTTCTTCTTCCGCTTTGGGCTCCTCTTTGGGTTCTTCGGCGGGCGCTTCTTCCGCTTTGGGTTCCTCTTTGGGTTCTTCGGGCGCTTCGGCTTTGGGCTCCTCAGCCGGCGTCTCCTGTTCGGGGGCGGCGGGCTCTTCTTTTTCGGCCGGCTTCATCTCTTCTCCGCAGACGGGGCAGATCTTTTCGTCTTCGGGGACGTCGGCGCCGCATTTCGGGCAAATAGGCATAAGCGGACTCCTTTTCTGCTATTTTCGTCAAAAAGACGTGTGGTATAGATATCTGTATTATACTGCCGTGCGTCGCGTTTCGTCAAGAAATTTTGCCTTTTTTTCAAAAAAAGGGGAAAAAAGACAAGCTTTTCGGCTGTCCCGGGGCGTTTTTTGGGGTGCGGGTGGGGTTTGCTTTTTTTTTGCTCTTTGGGTATAATCAAGGCGCCGCCGGGTATCGGCCGGGCGGCGGCCGCGTGCGCGGCAGAACACCAAAGGGAGGCCACCGTGAAAGAAAGAAAGCCGCTCCCCCTGCCGCTGAGGCTGTTTTTGACCTTTTTTAAGATCGGTCTGTTTACCTTCGGCGGCGGGTATGCCATGATCGCCCTGCTCGAAAACGAATGCGTCCGCCGCAAGGCGTGGCTGGACGAAGAGGAGTTTCTCGACGTGGTGGCCGTGGCCGAGTCCACCCCCGGCCCGATCGCCGTCAACAGCTCCACCTACATCGGCTACAAGACGGCCGGTTTTTTGGGCGCTCTCTCTGCGACGCTGGGCGTGGTGCTGCCCTCCTTTTGCATCATCTTTGCGATCTCGCTGTTTTTTGACCGTTTTCTGGCTCTGCGGTGGGTGAGCTACGCCTTTCGCGGCGTGCAGGTGTGCGTGGTCTATCTGATCGCCGCCGCGGGACTCAAGATGCTCGGGGCGCTGAAAAAGAACGCGCTGACCGTCACGGTCTGCGCCGCGGTGTTCGGCGTGTTTGTGGCCCTGTCGCTGTTCTCGCTCAAGTTCTCCTCCATCTTCTATATCCTCGTCTGCGGGGCGATCGGCCTGGCCGTGTACGCCTGCGGACGGCTGAACAGGAAACGTGCCGACGCGGCGCCGCCCGCGGATGAGCCCGACGCGGGCGACCGGACGGAGAAAGGAGAGGAACAATGATCCTGCTCCGACTCTTTCTCACCTTTCTCGAGATCGGCGCCGTCTCGTTCGGCGGCGGCTACGGCATGCTCGCGCTCATGCGTGAGCGTGTGCTGGCCAACGGCTGGATGACCGAGGAGCAGCTGCTCAACTTTATCGCCGTGTCGGAGTCGACGCCCGGCCCCATCGCCGTCAACATGGCGACCTTTGTCGGCTCGTCGCAGGGCGGGATCGCCGGCGCGGCGCTGGCCACGCTGGGGGTGGTGTTGCCGTCGTTCGTCATCATCCTGCTGATCGTCGCGGTGATCCGCAACCTGCTCAAGTATGCCGGCGTGCAGGCGTTCCTCTCCGGGGTGCGCCCCTGCGTCGTGGCCCTGATCCTCGCCACCGCCGCCACCATGGGCCTGCGGACCCTGCTCGGCCTGTCGGCTCTCTCCGAGGCCGTCGAAGGCGGCCTGTCGGTCAGCTGGCGCGGCCTCGCGATCCTCGGGATCCTCTTGGCGGTGCACTATGTCTGGAAGCGCCTGCGCGGCAAGAAACCCGCGCCCATCGCCATGATCCTGCTCTCGGCCGTCCTCGGCATGGCCGCGTACGCGATCTGAGGGAGGCGCCCCGGCAGCCCGTCGAACCGAGCGACCGGACTTCCCTCTCGCGATACGAATGGTCTTTTTCCGTCGCTTTTTGCGACCGGTTTTCTCCCCTCGCAGGACAAAAAAGAAAAAACGGGGTTGACATTTCTTTTTTTGCGTGATATACTAACTCCTGCACCGGAAAAAGCCGGTGCGCACATCGCGGGGTGGAGCAGTCGGTAGCTCGTCGGGCTCATAACCCGAAGGTCAGGTGGTTCAAGTCCCCTCCCCGCAACCAAAAAACAGACGCCCCTCGTGGGCGTCTGTTTTTTCGGTTCGGGCGACGGGGACTCGAACTTCAGCGCGTCGCTCCGCTCCCT
>JAGDBW010000011.1 GCA_017958845.1 Clostridia bacterium
CGGCCCGGACGAACTGGAGCGGGACGCGGAGAGGATCATCGCCCGGCTCTCCTCCGTCCCCTCGACGGACGGGCCGGAGACGACCGACTCCACCCCGATCGCACCCGCTCCCGCCCCGACCGGCGGGCCCGAAGTGGTCGCCATGACCGCCCCCGGCGAGGGCGCCGGCGCGCCGGCCGCTCCGTTCGAGGAGGTCCATCGCCTGCGCAAGGCGCACGTCATCACCACCCACGAATACGTCGAGCAGACCCGCGCCCGCCTGGAGGCGATGCAGCAGGCCTACCGCGCCGACCACCCCGAACAGACAGAACCGGAGGACACCCCCGCGCCCGAGGCGCCGGAGGATCGTCCCCCCGCGCCCCGACCCGGGAGCGACGGCCCGACTTCTTTTGAGGCCACGGCTTCCGTGCCCCCGCGCGATCCGCTGCGCAAACCCGCGCCCAAAGGGTTCAAAAAGACCCGCGCCGGCTATACCCCGGCGGACCTCGACCGCGCCCCGGCCGGCACCTGGATGGACGGCGGCGACGGAGGAGAGCCGGACGCAGAGAGCGCCCGCGCGAGCGTTGCTCCGGCTGTGTGGAGCGCGCTGCTCCACGCTTTCCGGCGCGAAGTGCTGCGCGCGGTGGCCACCTTTGCCTTTGTCGTGTTGATTCTGCTCTGGGAGTGCGTCCCCTCCCTGACCTCGGCCGTGCTGGCCCGCACGGGCCTCGCCCGCGTACCGGGCGCCGTCCTCTGCGTGGACGCGCTGCTCCTGTCGCTGACCGCGCTCGTCAGCGCCCGACCGCTCTCCCGCGCGTTCCGCCGCCTGGCCCGGCGCGTGTGGACGACGGACGTGACCGCCTCCCTCCTCGCTCTCGTCGCTTTTGGCTACAGCCTCTTTGCCGCGGCGCTCGGCTTCCGTCCCGCGATCTGCGTCTGTCTGCCGGCGGCGGTCGTTCTGCTCGACGTTTCGCTCGGGCGGCTCTCGGCCGTCTACGCGGCGCAGAACGCCGGCGAGATCTGTCTCAACAGCCGGCGCGGCACCGCCGCGGTCCTGCGCCGCGTGTGTGATCTGCCGGACGTCGGAGCGGCCGTGCGGGAGATCGACCCCGGGGCCGAGGCCGTGCTCAGCACGGGCCGCATGACCGACGCCGACGCCTTTTTTGCCCGGCTCGACGACGTCTACGTCAGCTCAGGCGCCAACTGGATCGTCTCCGCCGCCTCGCTCCTTTTGGGTGTGGCCGCGTCGGTGCTCGTCGCTGTCTCCGGCGGCGCCGCCCCGGTGGCGACGGGGGTCCTGGTCGCCTCGGCCGCTTTCCCCCTCTCTTTGTGTCTGACCCACACCTGGGCCTTGCTGCGCCTGGGCGGGACGTTGCGCTGTGCGCGCATGACCGTCGCGGGCGAGAGCGCCGTGTACGAGCTGGCCGACGCGGACGTGTTCTGCTACACCGACGCCGACGTCTTCGGCGAGGGAGAGACAGAAGTCCTCAAGATCAAGCTCTGCGGCGAAAAACGCCTGGACAAACTCTTCGAAAAGCTCAGCGCCCTCTTCCGCACGCTGGGCGGCCCGCTCGACGGCGTGTTTGCCGTCTCGGGCGCCTCCGACGCCGCCCCCCGCGTCAGTCTGCGCGAGATCGCCGACGACGGGATCTGCGCGGACGTGGACGGCGAGCGGTTCGCGGTCGGCTGCGGCAGTTATATGGAGCGCGTCGGCATCCCGTTCTACTATGATTCCGAAGACGAAATGCAGCTGCGTCAGCGCGACGTCAGCATCATGTTCGTGGGGCGCGACGGCGTCGGCTGCGCCAAGCTCTATCTGCGCTACCACGTCAGCCCGACGTTTGAAAACCACGTCAGAGCGCTCGGAAAGCTGGGCGTCTCGGTGGTCATCCGCACCGCCGATCCCAACGTCAACGCGGCTTTTTACCGCCGTGTGTGTCAGAGCGACGCGGCCGACGTGGGCGTTCTGCGCGCCCGCCTCGGCGCCGCGGAGGCGACCGACTCGCTCACGTCGGGCCTGGTCGCCTACGGCGTGCGGCCCCGCGGCATCTACGCGGCCCGCTTCCTCTTTGCCGGCTATCGCCGTATGCAGCAGCTGCTGCCGCTGCTCTCGATTCTGACGCTGCCGCTGTGCGCGGCGCTCGCCGCGGTCATCGCCATGGCGGGCCGGCCGTGGATGATCCCGCTCTGTCAGCTGTTGGCCGTTCTGCCGGCCATAATCATCGTCGAGATCATCCTGCGCCGCTTTGGCCGGGGCGGAGACCTGTGACTCCCCCGACACCCTCATCCCGGAGGTAAAAATGACAGAACAACAAAAGCGCGAGGCCGTCCTGCGCCGGGTCGAAAAGCCCGGGCAGTACGTCGGCTCCGAGTACGGACAGATCGTCAAGGACGATCGCGACGTGCGGATGCGCGTGGCTTTCTGTTTCCCCGACAAGTACGAGATCGGCATGTCCAACCTCGGCCTGCGCATCCTCTATGAGTGCCTCAACCGCACCGAGGGCGTGCAGTGCGAGCGCGCCTTTGCCCCCTGGCCGGACATGGACGCCGAGATGCGGGCGCACGGTCTGCCTCTCGCCACCCTCGAGACGGGCCGCCGCCTCGACGCGTGTGAGATCGTCGCCTTTACGCTCCAGTACGAACTCTGCTACACCACCGCCCTCCATATGCTCAAGTTGGCGGGCATCCCCCTCCTCTCCGCCGAGCGCGGCGAGGACGCGCCGATCATCCTCGGCGGCGGCCCCTGCACCTACAACGCCGAGCCCGTGGCCGACTTCTTTGACCTCTTTTCCATCGGCGAGGGCGAAGAAGCGCTCCCCGCCCTCTGCCGCCTCTACATGCACATGAAAGAGGACGGCACCTATACCAGAGCCGCCTTTCTGCGCGCCGCCGCCCGGCTCGACGGCTTCTACGTGCCGTCGCTCTACCGGGTCGAATACAACCAAAATGACACGATCAAGGCCATAACCCCCCTCTTTGACGACGTTCCGTCCCGGGTGACCAAGTGCATCGTCCGCGATCTCGACGCCGCCCCCTATCCCGAGCGGTTCGTTTTGCCCTACGTCGAGACGGTGCACGACCGCGTGGTGGTCGAGGTCAGCCGCGGGTGCATCCGCGGCTGCCGTTTCTGCCAGGCGGGGATGGTCTACCGCCCCGTGCGCGAAAAATCGCCGCAGACCCTCAACGCCCAGGCCCGGCGCCTCTTTGAGAACAGCGGCTTTGACGAAGTGTCCATGATCACCCTCTCCATCTCCGACTACTCGCGGCTGGAGGAGCTGACCGACTGTCTCTTAGAGTGGACCGAGCCGCGCCACGTGGGTCTGTCCCTGCCGTCGCTGCGCATCGACTCCTTTGGAGAACAACTGATGCAAAAGGTCTCCTCCGTCCGCGCCAGCGGCATCACCTTTGCCCCCGAGGCCGGCACCCAGCGCCTGCGCGACGTCATCAACAAAAACGTCACCGAGGACGACCTGATGCGCTCGGCCGCCATCGCCTTCCGGGCAGGCAAGGGCAGCGTCAAACTCTACTTTATGCAGGGACTGCCCACCGAGACCGACGAGGATCTGGCGGGCATCGCCGACCTGGCCGACCGGGTCGTCGACGTCTACTACACCCTGCCGAGAGAGGGGCGCAACCGCTCGGTGACCGTCACCGTCAGCGTTTCCTGCCTGGTGCCAAAGCCCTTCACCGCCTTTCAGTGGGAAGGGCAGGACACGCTGGAAGAAATGGAGCGAAAACAGGCCTTTCTGCGCTCCGTCATCCACAACAAGCACGTCCGCTTTAATTGGCACGACGCCCGCGTCTCGCGCATCGAGGCCGTGTTTGCCCGCGGCGACCGCCGTCTCTCGCGGGTGCTGCGTCTGGCGGCGGAGGAGGACGTCGTCTTTGACGCCTGGGACGAGTTTTTCGACTACGACGCGTGGATCGACCGCTTTGCCCGCGCGGGCCTCGACCCCTCTTTCTACGCCAACCGCACGATATCCGAAGACGAGGTCCTGCCGTGGGACGTCATCGACTGCGGAGTGGACAAGGCCTTTTTGCTCCGCGAGAGGCACAAGGCCATGCAGGCCGCCGTGACTCCCTGCTGCGCCGAGAAGTGCGCCGGCTGCGGAGCCAACAAACTGGGAGGTGAGACGCGATGGTGTCCCCGAAAGAACTGACCGCCCCCGCCCCGACCGACCAAAACGCGCCCTTCTGGCCCGTGCGGTTCCGCCTGACCAAAGACGGGCCGCTGGTCTACATTTCCCACCTCGATTTTGTCCGCACCATCCAAAAGGCGCTGGTCCGCGCCGGCCTGCCGCTCTGGTACACCCGGGGCTACAACCCGATCCCCAAGATCACCTTTGCCGCTCCGCTCTCCATCGGCATGTCCTCGGAGTGCGAGCTGATGGACGTGCGCATGGACAGGCCCGTCGATCCCGCCGGGGCACAGGCGGCGCTCGCCGCCTGTCTGCCGCCGCACGTGACGGTGACCGACGCCTATCTCCCCACCGCCCGACTTTCGGAGATCGGCGCGCTTTCCTATGATATGCGCCTCTGCCGGGAGGGACTCGCCCCCGGGCACGTCGCCCGGGCGCAGGCGCTGCTCGACGCCGAGCATATCTATGTGGAAAAGAAGGGAAAAGCAGGTCTTCACACCGTCGATATCCGCCCGCTCATCCTCTCCGCGCGCCTGTGCTGGGACGAGCCGTCGGGCGAGATCAGAGGGCGCCTGCTGCTCTCGGCCTCCCCCTCGGCCTTTCTCTCTCCCGAGAGCGTCCTTTCGGCCCTGCGGAGCGATCCCGCCCTCCTGCCGCCGGACGCGCTCACCTACTGCGCCTTTCACCGCGTCGAGGTCTACACCCCCTCGCTTGCGCCCTTCCGCTGAGGCCGGCCGCCGCGCTCTGCCGGCGCGCCGTATCCTCCGCGCCCGCCGCTCCGCCGCACGGTCTTGCTTTTCGCTCCTCCGCGCCGCCGCTCGGC